>NZ_JBVJKF010000015.1:0-185688 GCF_055585365.1 Streptomyces sp. NPDC053432 | reverse complement strand
GGAGGAGCGCGCAACCACCCTCCCCATCGCGCCGCGGCCGCAGGCGCGACGACGAGGAGTCGCCCCGGAGGGCCCCCGCGGACCGACCCGCACGATCGAAGCCCCCCGGCCCGGCACACCCAGCCTCGCCGGCGTTTGAGGCGCGGGGGCGCGGGGGCAGAGCCCCCGGAACGGCGCCGCACCGGCAGACGACCGCGGCGAACCCAGCCCCGCCGGCGATTGAGGCGCGGGGGCAGAGCCCCCGACAGCGGCGCCGCAGCGGACGACGGACAGCAGCCAATCCAGCCCCGCCCGCCGGCGATTGAGGCGCGGGATGGCGGGCACCCCGGCAGCGGCTCCGCACCGGCAGACGACCGCGGCGAACCCAGCCCCGCCGGCGATTGAGGCGCAGGCGCCCGGGGGAGTCCAACAGGCGGCTACGCGTCCAGGTGGCCCGTGTCGTTCCACCGCTCCAGCGCCGGCGCCCCGTACGCCCACCCCAGAACCGACAGCGACGTCGGCTCCAGCCGGATCCGCGCGCCGAAGGCGACGTCGAAGCCGAGCCACCGCGCCGCCAGCGTCCGCAGGATGTGCCCGTGCGCGAAGACCAGCACGTCCCGCTCCGCCGACCGCGCCCACTCGACCACCGCGTCCGCCCGCGCCCCCACGTCCGCGACGGACTCACCGCCCGGGACGCCGTCGCGCCAGATCAGCCAGCCGGGCCGGACCGCCTGGATCTCGGCCGGGGTCATCCCCTCGTACTCGCCGTAGTCCCACTCCATCAGCGCGTCCCACGGATCGGCCTGCGCGCCGAAGCCCGCCAGGTCGCAGCTCTCGCTCGCGCGGACCAGCGGGCTCGTGCGGACCTCCACGCCCGGCAGGCCGTCCCACGGCGCACGGGCCAGCCGCTCGCCGAGCAGCTTCGCGCCCTGACGGCCCTCCTCCAGCATCGGCACGTCCGTGCGTCCGGTGTGCTTGCCGAGCTTGGACCACGCCGTCTGGCCGTGACGGGCCAGCAGGATGCGGGGGGCCATGGAGTTCTCCGGTCATGGGCGACTGCAGCGTCCGCCCATCATCCCATCGCCCGTCCCACGGCCGTTTTCCGGACGAAGCCCCCGATTGTCAGTGGCGGATGGGACACTTCCGCGGGTGAGCTCTTACCCGCCCAGCAGCCCTGCGCAGCCGACCACGCTGCGGCAGCGGCTCGCCGGTCTGCGCGGCCCCGCCGTGCCCCCGCGCCCGCTCGACGCCCGGGCGCTGGCCGCGCTCGCCGCCAACCCCGGCTGCGGCCGGCGCGCCCTGCTCGACGGCGCAGGCGTCGACAAGACCGTCCTCGCCTCCGCCCTCGGTTCACCCGCCGCCTTCGGGCAGTCGCAGTTCGCCATCGTGCGCGGCAACTCCTTCGAGGCCAAGGTGAAGGGCGACGGCGGCGCCGAGCTGCTGCGGCTGGTGCACGAGCACCTCGGCGCGGGCGCCGAGCCGCCGGGCCGGGGGGCCCTGGTCCCCGATCTGGCCGCCGCCGGCCCCGAGGGCCGCGCCGCCCGGACCGCGCTCGCCCTGCGCGAGGCGACCGCCGCCGGGACCTGGACGCTGCTGGACCACCCCATGCTGGCCCTGGAGGTGGCGGGTTCCCCCGCCTACCTGGAGCCGGACGCCGTCGTCGTCCACCCCGACGGCCGCTGGACCGTCGTGGAGATCAAGTCGTTCCCGATGATCGACGGATCCGCCGACGCCGCGAAGGTGGGCGCGGCCGCCCGCCAGGCCGCCGTGTACGTCCTGGCCCTGGAGAAGACCGCCCGGAAGCTGACCGGCGCCGAGGTCGGGCACACCGTGCTGCTCGTCTGCCCGAAGGACTTCTCGAACCTGCCCACCGCCGCCGCCGTCGACATCCGCCGCGAGCGCTCCGTGACCGTGCGCCAGCTGGAACGGCTGACCCGGGTCGAGGAGCTGGCCGCCGCCCTCCCCGAGGGCCTCAGCTTCGACCCGGCGCGCACCGCCGAGGAGCTCACCGAAGCCGTGGCCGCGGTGGACGCCTCGTACGCCCCCGAGTGCCTGGCTGCCTGCGAGCTGGCCTTCCACTGCCGGGAGCGGGCCCGCGCGGCGGGCGAGGTGACCTCGCTGGGCCGTTCCGTACGGGGCGAGCTGGGCTCGCTGACCACCGTCGAGGCGGCCCTCGCCGCGGCCGCCGGGGCCGGCCCCGAGGGCGATCCCACGGCCGAGGCCCTGCACCACGCCGCCCGGCTGCGCGCCGAGGCGCTGCGCCAGGCCGAGGAGGCCTCGGCATGCCCCTGCTGAACACCCTGGCCCGGCTGGAGGCCGTCCGCGCGGGCCGCGCGCAGCCGCTCGCGACCGTGCGCCACCGCCACCTGAGCGAGAACCCGCTGGTCTTCGTCCCGCTGACCACCGCCGGTGAGGCCGGCGCCCCGCTCGGCGCGATGGTCGGCACCGACCGGCACGAGCCGCGGCTCTTCGTGATACCGCAGCCGCGCGACCGCGACCTGCGCTGGGCGTTCCTCGCGGACCTGGCCGTGCACGTGCTGGACCACATCGACGGGTACGCGGACGCCGTGGAGCTCGTCGAGCGGAGCGAGACCGACCCCGAGACGGGGAAGCGCTCCAAGGTCGAGGCCGAGCTGTGCCTGGACGCGCCGCAGCTGATGGTGCCGAGCCGTGCGGGCATCGAGTACGTCCGGCTGCTGGGGCGGTCGATGCGTTTCCGGCGCACGGCCGAGGAGGATCCGGAGAATCCGTATCCGGCCCCGGCCCGGGTGCCGCTGCTGGGGCGCTGGTTCACGCACCTCGCCGAGCGCTCGCGGGTGCCCGGCTCCTCGATGCTGCTGTCGGCGACCGATCTGCTGTCCCGGCACTGGGCGACCGGCCAGAGCAACCTGGAGGACCAGCACCTGGGCGCCCTCCTGGCCTGGATCTCGCCCCCGCGGGGCGAGTCCGGCGCCCTGGCGGCGGAGCGGGCCGAGCTGGCCCGGGACCGCGACGGCCAGCTGCTGGTCCCGCCCGCCGGTCCGGCCACCGATCCGGCCTTCGACAACAAACTGCTGGCCCCGGCGATGGCCCGCTACGACGCCGCGCGCACGGCGGAGCCCCGTGACGAGCGGGCGGTGGCCCGCGCCGAGGAGGGCGTACGGGCCCTCGTGGAGGTGCAGCTGCGGCCCACCTGGGACGCGGTGTGGCGGGCCCTGGACCTGGCCCGCACCCTGCCCCCCGGCGAGCGGGCCGAGGAGCGCTGGACGCGCGACCGCTGGTCGTTCACCGGCCACCGGGACCGCGTACGGGCGGGCGAGCCGCCGCAGCCGCGCCAGGACGACGCGGTGACGGCGGCTCAGAAGCTGGCCACGCGCGAAACCGAGCAGGTGCGGCTCGACGCCCAGGAGGCGCTGGACGACCCGCTGGTCATGGCGGGCCGGCGGCTCTCGGGCGAGGCGTTCGCCGGTGAGGTCACCGAGGTCGTGATGGAGTGGACGGACTCGAAGCGGCCGAGTCCGCGCCCGCTGGTGACGGTGGCCACCGAGGACCGGCCGCAGCTCGGTGACGGGGGCGGCGCGGGCGGCGCGAAGGTGTTCCGCTCGCTGGACGGGCGTCCGCAGGCGGCCCAGTTCGTGCGGTACGACGGCGAGGGCCTGGTCGTGCTGCGGCTGCTCGACAAGATGGGCCGCGGCCGGGAACCGGAGCCGGGCTCGGTGCCCGAGAAGGGCGACCGTGTCTGCTGGACGCTGTTCGAGCACGACGCGCGCGGCGGCCCGAAGCTGCCGGACCCGGAGAACACCCCGTGGACGCACGGCGGCCCGCCCGGACACCTGTCCGCCCCCGTCCTGCCCGACTCCGTCACCGACGAGGACCTGCTGTGACCTCGAACGACTCCTCCGCGGCCTTCGACCCGGGGGCCGCGGCCGCCGAGGCGACCGCCGCCATCCTCCGCGACACCCTGCACGGGGCCGAGCGGGGTGTGGTCGTCGACTCCCCGCCCGGCGCCGGCAAGTCGACGCTCGTGGTCCGCGCGGCCCGGGAGCTGGCCGCGGCCGGGCGCCGGCTGATGGTGGTGGCGCAGACCAACGCCCAGGTCGACGACCTGGTGCTGCGGCTCGCCGACAAGGATCCGGAGCTGAAGGTCGGCCGGCTGCACAGCAGCGACGGCGACGCCTACGATCCCGCGCTGCGCGCCCTCCCCTCGGTCACCCTGTCGGCCAAGCCGGGCGACCTGGCCGAACTGCCCGTCACCATCTCCACGGCGGCGAAGTGGGCCTACGTCAAGGACACGGAGCCGTGGGAGCACGCGATCGTCGACGAGGCGTACCAGATGCGCTCCGACGCGCTGCTGGCCGTGGCGGGCCTGTTCGAGCGGGCGCTTTTCGTGGGCGACCCGGGACAGCTGGACCCGTTCAGCGTGGTCGGCGCGGAGCAGTGGGCGGGGCTTTCCTACGACCCTTCGGCGTCGGCGGTGTCCACGCTCCTCGCGCACAACCCGGGGCTGCCGCAGCACCGGCTCCCGGTGTCCTGGCGGCTTCCGGCGTCGGCCGCGCCGCTGGTGTCCCGCGCCTTCTACCCGTACACGCGGTTCCGCAGCGGTACGGGCCCGGGCGAGCGGCGCATGTCGTACGGGGTCCCCTCGGACGGCTCGGGCCCGGACCGGGTGCTGGACGAGGCCGCCGAGTCGGGCTGGGGTCTGCTGGAGCTGCCCGCCCGGCACACCCCGCGCACCGACCCGGAGGCGGTGGCCGCGGTGGCCCTGGTGGTCCGCCGTGCGCTGGACCGCGGGACGGTCACCACCGACGAGCAGTCCCCGGACCCGACCCCGCTCACCGCCGACCGGATCGCCGTCGGCACGGCCCACCGCGACCAGGCGGCGGCGGTCCGCGCCGCCCTGTCCTCGCTCGGGGTCACGGGCGTCACGGTGGACACCGCGAACCGCCTCCAGGGCCGCGAGTACGACTTCACGGTGGTCCTCCACCCCCTGTCGGGCCGCCCGGACGCCACGGCGTTCCACCTGGAGACGGGCCGCCTGTGCGTCCTGGCCTCCCGCCACCGCCACGCCTGCGTGGTCGTGGCCCGCGCGGGCATAGCGGAACTCCTGGACGACCATCCGTCGACGGAGCCGGTGCAGCTGGGCGTGACGGTGAAGTTCCCGGACGGCTGGGAGGCGAACCACTCGGTCCTGGCCCACCTGGCCGAACACCGCGTGAGCTGGCGGCCCTAGCCCGAGGACCGCGGCGCCTTGCGTTCGGCGCCGAGGCGGATGCGGAGGGTCTCGCCGAGCTCGGCGAGGACGGCGAGCTGCTGCGGGGTCAGGATGTCGATCAGGTGGCGGCGCACCGACGCCACGTGGAGCGGGGCCGCCGTGGTGATCGTCTCGACGCCGGCCTCCGTGAGGACGACCTCCGCGCCCCGGCCGTCGGCGGCGACGTCCTCGCGGCGGACGAGGCCGCGCTGCTCCATTCGGGTGAGCTGGTGGGACAGCCGACTGCGCGACCAGTGCATCATTTCGGCCAGTTTGCTGATCCGCATGCGGTGGCCGTCCGTGGAGCCGAGTACGGACAGGACGTCATAGTCCGCCTCGGAGAGGGCGCTGTCCTGGCTGAGATCCCGCGCGATCTCCGCGTTGACCAGCGGAAACATCCGCCGCCAGGCGTACCAGGCGTCCTGCTCGGGCTCCGTGAGCCAGCGCGGCGGCTCGGGTGCGGGGGTCATGTCCGCACTCTAGCCAGATCGATGACACATCACCTACCTGGTTGACACGTCACCCATCCCTCGGTTTTATAGGTGACACGTCAACAACGTTCGACGACCAACCGCACCGACCGATCGGGAGTTCCCCGCCGTGCCCCGTCTCCACGTCATCTCCGCAGCCACCCGCCCCACCTCCTCCGGCCGCCCGCTCGCCCAGTGGGTCGCCGAGCAGGCCCGCGCCCGGGGCGACTTCGAGGTCACCCCCGTCGACCTCGCCGAGATCGACCTGCCCTTCCTGGACGAGCCCGAGTACGCCTCCAGCGGCGTCTACGCCCACCAGCACACCAAGGACTGGAGCGCACTGATCGACTCGGCGGACGCGCTGCTCTTCGTGCTGCCGATGTACAACGGCGGCTTCACCGCCCCCTTCAAGAACGCCATCGACTTCCTCTACAGCGAGTGGAAGGGCAAGCCGGTCGGCATCGTCAGCTACAGCGCCGGCCCCTCGGGCGGCGCCCCGGCCGCCCGGATGCTGCTGCCGGTGCTCACCCAGGTGGGCATGGTGCCCGCCGAGCGCTCCGTGGCGGTCGCGGGCATCCCGAAGCTGGTCGGGCCGGACGGGTTCGAGGCTCCGGAGGGCCTCGCGGACGAGCTGGCAGGCGTACTGGACGACGTCGCGCTGCTGGCGGCGCGGCGGGACACCGAGGCCGTGTCGGCCTGACGCCCGACCGGCGCGCGGGCCCTTCGTGCGCCCTTGCGGGCCGTTGGACAATGGACGGTGGCCCGGAAAGCATTCGCACGCGCAGCAGGAGGACACGCATGGCAGAGCCCGAGCGGACCGAGCGGAGGCTGCGGCCCGCGCCGCTCCTCTTCGAACCGTCCGAGGTCGTGGCGGATCCGGAGCACTTCTTCGACCTGGAGTCGATAGAGGACCCCCGGGAGCTGCTCGCCCGCGCGACGGAGCTGACGCTGGCGTTCCGGGCCGCGCAGGAGCGTGCGGTGGAGTTCCAGGCGGTGGCCGCGGCCCAGCTGGCCGACCCCAGGCGGTTCGACCGGATGTCGCCGGCGGCCATCGCCGAGCGGGCGGAGTGGACCGAGGACTACGCCCGCAAGATGATCGAGTTCGGCGAATCCCTCCAACGCGGCACCGATACCCCGTAGGGAGCGGACATCAGCCCCGCCGGCGTTTGAGGCGCGGGGTCTGGGTGGAGCCCCAGCAGCGGAGCCACTGCCAGGGGCCCGCCCGCCAAGCGCAGCGGACTGGCATATGCGGGGCGCAACATACACCCGCACCCCCCACCCTGTCCCCGTTTCCGGTAACTCCCGGAGAGCGGTGCGTCACACCCGGTAGACCTGGCGCCATGACTCCCGCCTCCCCCGCCCTCGAACTGGACGTCCGCACCGCGCCCGCCACCCACGTCACCCACGTCACCCCCCAAGGCGCGTACTGGCTCGCCTCCGCCAGCGCGCATCCGGGGCTGACCCTCGCGGCGTGGCAGGCGCGGCCCGCCTCGCCCGCCGCGCTGCCGTGCGGGGTGGTCTTCGACGTGGTAAACGTGCCGCTCGTGGTCGGGCGCCGGATCCTGGACCTGCTCTGGGCCGAGGGGCCCGGCTGCGGGCCGGTCGCCGTGCACCGGGGGCGGATGCTGCTGTTCGCCTCGCCCGGCACCGCCCACCGGCTGCCCGCGCTGCTGGCGTGGGAGGAGTGGGGCGGCTCGCGCACCGTTCCGGCGCCGCTCTGCCACGGCCGCGGCGACGCCGTCACCGTGCCGCCGCTGGCCGCCCCGGCCGGTCCTTCGCGGTGGCTGGTGGCCCCCGATTCCCGCACTCCCTGGCTCCCCGGACCCGACGCGCTGCTGTGGGCTTTCGTCCGCGCCGCCCGAGCTGCGGATATCGATTTTTAGTTCCGCGGAACCTCCTGGTAATGTCTACGACGTCAGCAGGCGCCGCTAGCTCAGTTGGTTAGAGCAGCTGACTCTTAATCAGCGGGTCCGGGGTTCGAGTCCCTGGCGGCGCACAGACGGAAGAAGGCCCCCACTCCTCGGAGTGGGGGCCTTCTTCGTGCGGTCGCCGGTCCGGCCGGCCGCTCAGGTGGTGATCTTCACCGTGTACGCGCCGGACGGCGTGCGGTCCGCGACCTCGATCCGGATCCGCTCCCCCGGCACGCTGTACGACTCGCCCACCTCCAGCGGGGCGTCGGCGAGCGGCGGGTACACCGAGTGCTCCCAGCAGGCCTCCGTCCGCGGGTGCCCGTCCAGCACTTCGATCGGGCCGCCGCCCGACGCCGCCTCGTTGCGCACCCGGTAGACGAGGACCCCTTCCGAGCAGGTGTTGCCGTCGTTGCCGGCGGAGCCCCGGGCCTCGATGGCGATCGCGCTGCCGGGACCCGTACGGATCACGGCGAGGCGGGTCCCGCCCGTGCCGCCGCTCGGCGGGGTCTGGGACAGGGGTTGCAGGGTGTGCAGGGAGGAGCCCGACTGCACGCAGTCCACCTGGGAGGAGTCCAGCCAGCCCAGCTTCCACTTGTGCCAGGCGAAGAGGTCGGGGGCCATGCCGAACTGGCTGCCCATGACGTCCCAGTCGCCGACGTACGTGTCCCAGTCGCCCTTGCCGTCGGTGGGCCGGTGGTAGAGGTCGGGCAGGTCGAAGACGTGGCCGGTCTCGTGCGCCAGCACGTTGCGGTCGGGCGGGTGGCGTTCGAAGACGGTGACGATCCGCCGCAGCTCCGCGCCGTCCGCGACGATCGGCTGCTCGAAGTTGACGACCTTCGTGGCGTCGGAGTCCACGCCCGGCGCCTCCGGGTCGGCGACGAAGTAGACGACGTCGTACCGGGAGAAGTCCACCCCGGGGTCGGCGGCGGCGACCGCGTCGCGCAGGTAGGCCGCCCGGTCCTCGGGGGCCCAGTCGCGCCTTATCCCGTAGGCGGTGGACGGTTTCGGCATCCGGATCCAGGTCTTCTGCGGGTGCGGGACCAGGTGGAAGCGGCCGTAGGAGGCCTGCTCGAAGAAGTCGCTGGTGGCCGGGAAGTAGTCGGCGGTGATCTGCCCGGGCGTCAGCGCGGTGCGGTGGTCGGGGAACGAGAGGAAGACCATCACCGCGTTCAGGGTGCGTTCGGGCTTGGGGTAGGCGCCGTTCCAGGAGTCCAGGCCCAGGGAGTGGTGGGCCGCGGTGCGGGTCAGTGCGCACGGGCCGGCCCCGGAGTCGGCGACCGCGGGGCCGGCGACGAGCGACATGGCGGCGAGCGCCGACAGTGAAGTGAGCGCGGCAGCCGCACTGCGGAGGCGGGAGCGGTCCACTCCCCCGGGTGTCTGCTGTCGCGGCACATCGACCTCCGGTGGTGGATTCCTACCCTCTCGTCCCACCTTGAGGCGATTGTCTTACTAATGCCTTGTTCCGCTGCCCCGCACGAGTGACCCGTGCGGCAATCCGGTGACCCCGGCCTTCACGCCGCCACCTACAGAACGTCACGACCGATCACGCGAGATCAGCAGAGGCCTCCACATGCTCACGGCTGCGCAGAAACGATCGCGCGACCTCTGGCCAATGGTTCGTCATCACGTCGAAGCACCGCCCCGCCGCGCGGCGACGGCGCTGGATAGGGCCTCCCGGCTGGCTCTATGATCGGCACACTTTCCTGCACGGACACCCACACGCACTGCGGGAGCCAACGGTGAGCGGAACCCCAGAAGGAACCGGTTCGGCGGCCGACAGCATCCGCTCGGCCGTCACGGAACGTCACCCCGCCGTGTCTGCGACGGCAAGCCCGCCCCGCGCCGAGGCCGAACGGCGCGACTACCGGGCCGCCTTCAACGCGGCCCACCTGCCCATGGCCGTCGTGGACCGCGAAGGGTACGTCGTCACCGCCAACCAGGCCTTCGCCGGCCTGCTCGGCGCCGAGCCGCACGAACTCGCCCACCGGTGCGCGGCCGACCTGGTCGACCTGGCCGCGGAGGCCCGCACCTGGGCCGCGTACCAGGAGGTGCTCCGCGGGCGGCAGGCCCGGCTGCGCTGCACCCGGCGGCTCAAGCACCCCGACGGCCACTCGCTGTGGACCGAGGTAACCCTGGGGCCCGTACCCGGCACCGGCGACGTCCTGCTGTCCGTCGCCGACATCAGTGACCGCCGCGACCTCCAGGCCCGGCTGCGCCACCTCCAGATGCACGACCCCGTCACCCGGCTGCCGAACCGGGCGCTGTTCTTCGAGCGGCTCTCCGCCGCCCTGGAGGCCTCCTCGTACGAGTACGGAGGCGGCACCGGCCGGATCGGGCTCTGCTACCTGGACCTGGACGGCTTCAAGGCCGTCAACGACACCCTCGGCCACCGCGTCGGCGACCGGCTGCTGACCGCCGTCGCCGCCCGGCTGACCCAGTGCGCCGACCAGTCCGGATACGGGCGCACGGGCGGCCACCTCGTGGCGCGGCTAGGGGGCGACGAGTTCGCCCTGCTCGTGGAGGACTCCACCGGTACCGAGCAGCTCGCCGACCTGGCGCGGAGCGTACTGGCCGCCGTGCAGGAGCCGTTCGACCTGGCCGGGCAGCGGCTGTCGGTCTCCGCGTCCATCGGGGTGGTGGAGCGGGCCACGGCCGGGACCTCGGCGACCGGCCTGATGCAGGCCGCCGACACGACCCTGTACTGGGCGAAGGCGGACGGCAAGGCCCGCTGGACCCTCTTCGACCCGGAACGCAACGCCCACCGCATGACGCGGCAGGCGCTCTCCTCCACCCTGCGGCCGGCCGTGGAGCGCGGGGAGTTCGCGCTGGAGTACCAGCCGCTGGTGGACCTGGAGAGCGGCGCACTGCGGGGCGTCGAGGCGCTGGTGCGCTGGAACCACCCGCAGTTCGGCACGCTGACGCCGAATCGGTTCATCGGGATCGCCGAAGAGGACGGTTCCATCGTCCAGTTGGGCCAGTGGGTGCTGCGCACGGCCTGCCGGCAGGCGCGGCGCTGGCAGATCGAGCAGCCCAGCGACGCCCCGGTCTTCGTCTCGGTCAACGTCGCGGTGCGCCAGGTGTGGGACTCCGACCTGGTGGGCGACGTCGCGGAGATCCTCGCGGAGACCGGCCTGGCGCCGCAGCTGCTCCAGCTGGAGCTGACCGAGTCGGCGGTGATGGGCTCGGCGGGCCGGCCCCTGCAGGCCTTGCAGGCGCTCAGTGACATGGGCGTCCGCATCGCCATCGACGACTTCGGCACCGGGTACTCCAACCTCGCCTACCTCAGCCGGCTGCCGGTCTCGGTCCTGAAGCTGGACGGCTCCTTCGTACGCGGCTTCCGCTACGAGGAGGGCACCCACCCGAACCCGGCCGACGAGACCATCGTCGAGGCCCTGGTCCAGCTCGCGCACCGGCTCGGCCTGACCGTCACCGCGGAATGCGTGGAGACCGCCGGGCAGGCGGCCCGGCTGCGGCGCGTCGGCTGCGACACGGGCCAGGGCTGGCTGTACTCGCGCGCGGTCCCGCCGGACGTGATCGCCCGCATGATCGGCCGCCAGGCCGCGGCGGCCGCTGGCGCCGCCGCTTCGGCCGAGCAGGACGGGCCCGCCCCGCACCCCCTGGTTTGAGGCAGCTCCCGCCCCTCCTGTAACAAAACAAAACGAAACGGAATCCGTCGATCATTAATGATCATCGGGTTTAGCCTGAAGCCGACCCATTCGCCGCCGGACCACGGCGAATCGCTCGACCGAGGGGGAACCACCATGAACACGCGCCGCGTCGCACTCGCCCTGACCGCCGCCGCCCTGGCTCCGGCCCTGCTGCTCTCCACGCCGTCCTTCGCCGCCACGGCCCCTGCCCCCACGCCGGTGTGCGGGGCGACGGCCAAGGTCGCCGCCAAGGACACGGACAACGCCTTCACCATCGTCAAGCTGCTGACCGACCGCGCCTGCGGCAAGTCCGTGATCCGCGAGGCCAACGCGGCGCTTTCGGGCACCCCGCAGGACCGCGTCACCTTCCTGACCACCGGCCTCGCGAAGGCCCGTGACGAGGACAACGCGGTCGCCATCCTGCGGATCCTCGGGGGCAAGCCGGGCAGGGCGGTGGTCCGCGAGGCGAACAAGGCCCTCGACGGCACCGCCGCCGACCGCGCCGCGTTCCTGGCCACCGGGCTGCGCCTCGCCCAGGCCGAGGACGACCGCGTCACCACCCTGCGCATCCTGGGCCGCCCCGGCATCAGCGATGCCCTGCGCGCGGCGGCCAACAAGGCCCTGGACGGCACCCCGGAGGACCTCCGGTACTTCGTGACGGTCGGCCAGTATCAGGTCTGACCGGCCTCGGCCCGCCTGCTCAGAGGCTCCGAACGAAGGCCGCGAAGGCCTCCGGAGCCACTGAGAAGGCGGGGCCGTCGGGGTTCTTGGAGTCCCGGACGGCGACCTGGCAGGGCTGGGTGGCGACCTCGACACAGTCGCCACCGGTGTTACCGCTGTACGAACCCTTCCGCCATGCGGCGCCGCCGAGGGGGGCGCACTCGACGCAGTCGCCGCCGTTGGTGCCGCTGTAGGACGACTTACGCCACTGCACGCTCAACAGGTCCACACGGGTCCCCATAGCGTTCCTCCATTACGCGTGCGATCAGAAGGGCCGACTCCTCCGGCGAGAGTGCTTCGGCCTGCAGTCGAGCGTATCCGACCGAACGCTCCCTGATCACCTGCAGGTTGGCCGTCATATGGCCCGAGTCATAGCTCTCCGCGTAGAAAAGATCGGGATCACCGTCGAAGCGAAGGAGATTGAACGACCCCATCATCCCGCTGTGTTCGCCGGTCGAGAAGGGCAGTACCTGGATCTGGACCCACGGCCGGTCGACGAAGGTCAACAAATGAGCCAGTTGCTCACGCATTACCTCGGGGCCACCGACGTTGCGGTGCAGCAGCGCCTCATCCAGCACCACCAGAACCACTGGCGGCACCTCGCGGGCCAGTATGCGCTGGCGTTCCATGCGCGCTGCCACAACCTCGTTCACCCTGTCCGGGTATTCCACGGCCAGGAGCGCCTTGGCGTATGCCTCTGTCTGGAGGAGCCCGTAGACCAATTGCGACTGGTACGTGGAGATGAAAGTCGCCCTGGCCTCCATTGCCGCGTACGGCTGGAACCACGTAGGCAGCACGCTCTGCAGGACTAGCCCTACCAGCCGCGAGAAGTGCCCATCCGTGCCGAGGGCCGCGTCCACCCGTTCCGAGAAGTCCCGCGTCGGGACCCGCTTCCCGTTCTCGATCATGCCGATCAAGGACCCGGTACAGAAGATGATCGCGCCCAGCTGGGCCTGTTTCAGCCCCGCCTCCTCCCTCAGCCGCCGCAGCTCGTAGCTGTAGTAGTCCAGCGGCGAGGCGCTGGGATCGATGTCACGGACGACGGCCATGCGGCGGCACCCCCAAGCGGAGAACGGGCTTGTGGCCGAGGGTAGCGATGCCGACACGGAGAGGTGTCCGGAATCCGGCAACCATGTGACACACCTCCGCCCCGCCCCCGGAGAGAGGGGACGGGGCGGAGGTACCGCTCGGCGCGGGGTGGGGGGAGATCAGCAGGCGCCGAGGTCCTTCCAGACACCCCATTCACCGGTGGTGCCCGGCGTCTCGTTCTGCGTCCACCACTGGGCCTTGTACTTGCGGCCGTTGTACGAGACCTCCTGGCCGGCCGTGTAGACCGTGCCCGCGACGTACGCCGGGGTCGAACCGCAGCCGGACGGCGGCGTGGTAGTCGGCGGGGTCGTGGTCGGAGGCGTGGTGGTGGGCGGAGTCGTGGTCGGCGGGGTGGTGACCGGCGGCTGGGTGGCTCCGCCGAGGGCGTCCGAGATCTGGTTCAGCAGGGTGGTGTTGTTGTCCAGGCCGAGCAGGGAGTACATCATCGCGCCGGCCAGGCCGCGGCTCTTGCCGTAGTCGACCCGCGCCTGGACGGACCTCTGGTTGAGGCCCGTGAACCACTCGCCGTCCTTGTAGAAGTACGAGGCCTTGGCCTGGTCGTCCCAGAAGGTGGTCGCGGCGTTGTCGACGATGCCGCCGAGCTCCTTGTAGTTGGCGATGCCCGCCTGCTGGCTGGTGGGCCGGGCGGCCGAGGCGCCGGTGGCGGGCTGGGCGAGGCCATTGGCGGTGCCCGCCGGGACGCCCTTCCAGCCGCGGTAGTAGAACTCGTAGCCCAGCGTCAGCTTGTTGGCGGGGAAGCCGCCGGTGATGCCGTAGGCCGGGTTGCCGTCGATCCAGGAGTCGATGGCGTTGTCGATGCTGTACTTCTGCGTGCCGGGGGCGATCGGGTCGGTCGGGTCGTTGGACCCGGAGTACAGCGGGGACTGGTGGTAGGTGGGCCCGTCGCCGTCCCAGGCGCCGTGCATGTCGTAGGTCATGATGTTCGCGTAGTCGAGGTACGCGCCGATCTTGTCCGTCTCGATGTACTTGATCTTGTCCTGGCCGGCCGGGAGGGCCGAGGTCAGGAGGTACTTCTTGCCGCCGTTGGCCGCGCCGTAGGCGTCGAGCTGCTCGCGGAACTCCTTGAGCAGGAGCGTGAAGTTCTGCTTGTCCTCGGGAGCGTAGTGGTTGCCGAGGTGGCCGCCCGACGAGCCCGGGTACTCCCAGTCGATGTCGATGCCGTCGAAGATCCCTGCCGCGCTGCCGGCGCCTCCGTAGCCGCCCTCGACCGGCAGGTTGCCCTTGATGTACTGGTCGATGCAGGAGGAGACGAGCTTCTTGCGGGAGGCGTCGGTCTTGGCCGCGTCGCTGAAGTACTTCGAGTACGTCCAGCCGCCGATCGAGATGTTGATCTTCAGGTGGGGGTACTTGGCCTTCAGCTGCTTGAACTGGTTGAAGACGCCGACGATCGGCTGGTCCCACTTGTCGGCGACCCCGCTGACGCTGTCCGCGGCGCTGAAGGACTTCTGGTAGTCGGCGTACGAGTCGCCCGCGCCGTCACCGGCGCTGGGGTTGTTGTCGTCGCCGGCCGCCTTGTTGGCCTCGAAACAGGTGAGGTTGGTGGGGTGGATGTTCCCGAAGGAGTAGTTGATGACATCCAGCTTGCCCGCTATGCCGCGCGTGTCGAGGTGCTTGGGATAGAAGGCGTTCCCGTACACGCTCCACTGGTCGTAGTAGGCGATCTTCACGCCTCCGCCGCCCGCTGCGGCGGTGGAGTCGGCGGCCTGTGCGGCGCCGCCGAGTCCCGCGAAGGCCGCCAGCGATCCGGCGGCGAGCGCGACCGTGGCGGCGGCCGCGACGAGAGGTTTACGGATGTGCATGAACTCGCTCCGTGGGGGTGGGAGGGGAACGCAGCAGATCAGGTGGGAGAAGTGATAGCGATCGCCGGACACCCGAGTCAATGGTTTGGACCAAAGAAGGACTAGACCACTCCCCGCGCAAATCCCTTGGTCAGAGAGCTGAGAGCACGTCAAAAACCGCCCGCCACCCCGGGTGACGAGCGGTTTAAGGCTCTCTTCAGGCACACTCCCGCAAGGTTTCGGCAACAAACCAGCCGAACCCCGTTCGCATACGGTCAACCAGCGGCGGGACCCTGCGGCTCCATGCCGTACGCATCTGCGACGAGCTCGTACGAGCGCAGCCGGGCCTCCCCGCCGTGCGCGTTGGCCGTCAACATCAGCTCGTCCGCTCCCGTGCGCTTCGCCAGGCCGTCCAGGCCGCCCCGGACCTCCTCGGCGGTGCCGTGGACCACGTTCGCCAGCCAGCCGTCCACGAACTCCCGCTCCAGCGGCGTGAACGCGTACGCCGCCGCCTCCTCGGGCGTCGGGATCAGACCGGGCCGCCCGCTGCGCAGCCGCAGCATCGACAGCGCGCCCGTCAGCACCTGGGCGCGGGCCTGCGCGTCGGTGTCGGCGGCGAGCGCCGCGACGCCGATGACGGCGTACGGGGCGTCCAGGACGGCCGAGGGGCGGAAGGTCTGCCGGTAGAGGTCGAGCGCGGGCAGGGTGCCGGCCGCCGAGAAGTGGTGGGCGTACGCGAAGGGCAGGCCGAGCTCCCCGGCCAGACGGGCGCTGAAACCGGAGGAGCCGAGCAGCCACAGCGGCGGCCGCCCGGTGGGGCCCTGGACGGGTCCCGGTACGGCGTGCACGCGGGCGTACGGATGCCCGTCCGGGAAGTCGTCGTCGAGGAAGCGGGTGAGCTCGGCGAGCCGGCGCGGGAACTCGTCCGCGGCCTCGTCGAGGCGGCCGGGCCCGCGCAGCGCGGCGGCCGTGCGGCCGTCAGTGCCCGGGGCGCGGCCCAGCCCGAGGTCGATCCGGCCCGGGGCGAGCGCCTCCAGGGTGCCGAACTGCTCGGCGACGGCCAGCGGGGCGTGGTTGGGCAGCATGACCCCGCCCGAGCCGAGGCGGATCCGGGAGGTGTGCGCGGCCAGGTGGGCCAGGATCACGGCCGGGGAGGAGCTGGCGACCCCGGGCATCGAGTGGTGCTCGGCGACCCAGTGGCGGTGGTACCCGCGGGACTCGGCGAGCCGGGAGAGGGCCACGCTGGTGCGCAGCGCCTCGTGGGCGGTGCGGCCGGCCCCGACGGTGACGAGGTCCAGCACGGAGAGCGGTACGGGCGCCCGGCCCAGGGCGGTGCCGCGGATCCCGTCGCCCGCTGCGCCCGCCGCGCCCGCGGTGTGCTCGCCGTCCGGTCGCTCCGCGTCCCAGGTGCCGCTCATCGTCTCTCCCGTCCCGTGCCCACGTCCGTACGAGGAGTTCGAACCATCGGCGGCGACCGGGCATTCCCGGCGTGGCGCGCCGAGCCCATGACCTTGGCATATGCCAGTGGAGTAGCCACAGGCGAGGCGGGCAGGATTGAGCCATCAATCTCCTCAACAGGCGCTCCACATGGGCCTCTTGATGGCTATCGTGGTAGAGCAAGCGGTAACAACCTGGTAGGGGGAAACCGTGGCGCTGAAGCCCGAGCCGACCGCGCCGTTCCACTCGGTGCAGTACGCACTGCGCGTACTCGAAACGATCGCACGGCACACCGGCGGTGTGACCGATGTGCAGATCGCGCGTGAGACCGGCCTGCCCGCAGTCCACCTCACCCCGATGCTGCTCATGCTGCGCCGGGAGGGATACGTCCTGCAGGTGTCCGACGGTGCCTACGCCATAGGGGATTCCCTCGTCCTGCTCGGCTCCGGCACCGACCGGCAGCAGGCGCTGACGGACAAGCTCCAGGAGACCCTGGACCGGCTCCGGGACTCCGTCGGCGCCGCCGTCTACATCAGCCGGTACGTGGACGGCGAGGTCAGGATCACCCAGTTCGCCGACAGCCCGCGCACGCCCAAGGTCCACGAGTGGGTCGACTTCCGGTCCGCCGCGCACGCCAGCGCGGTCGGCAAGTGCCTGCTGACGCAGCTGGACCTGAACGGGCGGCGCGACCACCTGTCCCGGCACAAGATCGCCCGGCTCACGTCGAAGACGATCGTGAACGAGCGGATCCTCTTCTCCAAGCTCGACTCCCAGCCCGCCACCGTGCCGATGCTCGACCTCCAGGAGTACGCCGTGGGCACCGTCTGCGCGGCGGTCCCGATCACGGCCGGCGCCTCGGTGGGCTGCCTGGCCCTGTCGATGCCCGTGGAACACGCGCACCGGCTGCGCGCCGCAGCGGACACCCTGAACCGGAAGGCGGCACCGCTGCTGCTGTCGCTCACGCTCTGAGGCCCGAGGCGGAAAACACTTCGGGCGGTTCCCGGTGAACCGGAAACCGCCCGAAGTACAGGTGCGCCGCCAGGGACTCGAACCCCGGACCCGCTGATTAAGAGTCAGCTGCTCTAACCAACTGAGCTAGCGGCGCCTGACAGAGAAAATACTACCTGGTCCCGGGGGGTGCTCCAAACCACTGCCTCCGCGGCAGGCCAGGGCCGGGAAGAACCAGCCCCTCCGGCGTTTGAGGAGCGGGGTCCGGGGCGGAGCCCCGTGCAGCGGGCCCGCAGCGAGGCGACCTGCCCCGCCCAGACGGCACCGCACCCCGCCCCGCAGGCTAGCGGTCCAGGAGGTCGAGACGGCCGTGGGCGGTGTACGAGGCCAGGAGGGCCGCGAGGGCCGCCTCGTCCAGGGGCTCGTACCCGCCGGACGGCGACCGGTGCCAGACCGGGTCCGGGCAGCGGAAGCCCGCGCGGCGGAGGGAGACCCGGTGGACCTTGTTCGTGGCCGTGACCGGCATCTCCGGGACGACGCGCACGTACCGCGGGGACATCTTCGTGCCGAGGTCCGGCTGCGCCGAGAGGAAGGCGGCGAAGGCGGCGGCGTCGAAGCGGGCGCCCTCCCGGAGGGAGACCGCCGCCATCACCTGGTCGCCCGCCACCTCGTCCGGGACCGCGTACACGGCGACCGCCGCCGCCTCCGGCCAGCGGGCCAGGATGTTCTCGATCACCGCGGCGGCCAGGTTCTCGCTGTCGACGCGCAGCCGGTCGTCCGTACGGCCCGCGAAGTACAGGAAGCCCTCCGCGTCGCGGAAGAAGAGGTCTCCGGTCCAGTACCAGCCGTCCCGCGTGCGGGCGGCCTCCGCGTCCGGGTTGCGCCAGTAGCCCTCGAACAGGCTGCGGCCCCGGTTGACCAGTTCACCGATGGCCTCCGCGCCGTTGAGCAGGCGGCCCTGGGGGTCGAGCTCCGCGGCCACGCATTCGCGGCCCGTCTCCGGGTCGATCACCGCGAGGTCGTCCGCCTCCCCCGCCCGCCCCAGCGCACCCGGCGGGGTGTCGGGCGTGCGCTGGACGGAGGCGCCGCCCTCGGTGGCTCCGTAGCCCTCGACCAGCCGGACCCCGAACCGCTCGGCGAAGCGCGCCGCGTCCACCGCGCCGGCCTCGGTGCCGAAGCCGAGCCGGAGGGAGTGGTCGCGGTCGCCGGGAGTGGGCGGGGTGGCGAGGAGGTACTGGATCGCGCGGCCGACGTAGGTGAAGTAGGTGGCCCCGTGGGTCCGTACGTCGTCCAGGAACGCGGAGGCGGAGAAGCGGCGGCGCAGGGCCACGGACGCGCCGCCCACCAGCGCCGGGAGCCAGTCCGCGATCACCGCGTTGCCGTGGAAGAGCGGCATGCAGACGTAGTGGACGTCGTCCGCGCCGACCGAGAAGCTCCGCGCCAGTGAGGCGCCGGCGGCCGCCAGCCGCCCCTGGGAGCAGACGGCCGCCTTGGGGGCGCCGGTGGAGCCGGAGGTGAAGTAGAGGAGGAGGCGGGAGGCCGGGGCCGGGGCGGTCAGCACCGCGTCGCCCGGCTTCGCGGCCGCGTAGGGGGCGAGGAGGGCCGCGTACTCCTCGGTGTCCGTGATCAGGAGTCGTACGCCGGGCAGGTCCAGGCCGCGCAGGAGCGGCAGGTGGGCGCGTTCGGTGATCAGGAGCCGGCACTCGGTGTGCAGGATGTCGCGGGCCAGTTCGGGGCCGCGCCGGGTGGGGTTGATCCCGGCGACGGCGGCCCCCGCGAGGGCCGCCGCGCCGAGCCAGAACGGGAACTCCGGGGTGTTGTCGAGCAGCACCCCGATGTGCGGCTCGGCCCCCCGGGGCATGAGGTCGACGAGCAGCGCGGCGCGCGCGGCGGCTTCCCGGGCGGTCCGGTGGTGGGTGAGGACACCCTCCTCGTACTTCAGTCCGGGCCGGTGGTCGCCCCACTGGCGCGTGATGAGCTCCGCGACGGTCTCCGGTGCAGTCGTCGTCCGCATGCCGCCGGAGGGTAGCTGACGTAGCGTCAGAACTGAACGTCGGAGCAGGCGTAGAACGCCATCGGGGTGTCGTTGACGGTCCAGACGGCCAGGATCAGGTGGCGGCCGGTCTTGCCACTGGGCATGGCGCCCTGGTGGACGGTGGTCATGGCGGGCCGGGCGCCGTTGTAGGCGACGGTGAGGAAGGGCTGGGGTTCGAGATCGGCGCGGGTCAGGGCCTTGGTGCCGGTCCAGCCGTTCTTGGTGATGTAGTACTTGAAGTCGGTGGTGGAGTGGTTCGCGGTGAACTGCCACCGGAAGCTGTAGCTCTGGCCACTGGTCACGGGCGTGGTGGGCCAGGCGCCACCGCGCGGGTCGTCGAGTTCCGCGAACTGCGAGAGACCGCCGGAACATATCTTGCCGTCGGCGGGACCGGCCGCCGGGAAGCCCTTGTAGCCCTCCACGCTCTGCGGCTCCCACTGGATGGCTCCGCAGTTGGAGACGGTCTTGTTGGCGCAGAGCTTCTGGCGGCTGATGGGGGTGTCGGTGTAGCCGTGGCTGCTGGCGGTGGGGGCGCTGAGCAGGGTGACTCCGGCGACGAGGCCGAGACCGAGCGCGGCGGCACCGGCCGCCCGTCCGGGCATGCGGAAGGGACGCATGATGCTGATGCTCCTTGAACGTGGGGGGAGGTTCGGGGAGAGCGTGCGCACGCGTGGGGATGCACTTCAGGTCTAGACCAAGTTCCAGATTATTGACGGGAGTTGGCCATGTCCAGACCAATGGAAGAACGGGTGGTCCGGTCGGTTCCGGCCACCCGTTCCCGTGCGTCGCCCGTTCTCCGGCCGCTGCTCCGGCCGCTGCTCCGGCCGCTGCTCCGGCCGCTGCTCCGGCCCGCTGCTCGGCCCGCTGCTCCGCCCGCTACTCCGCCCGGCCCGTGTAGAAGGCGACGGTGAGGTCCTTCACCAGCGCCTTGCGCTCGTAGTCGTCCAGCTCGACGAGTCCGCGGGAGGTCAGCCGGTGGACGGTGTCGTCCACCGCGTCCACCACCGAGGTCAGCACGGTGTCCCGGTGCTTGGCGTCGATGGCGGCCACCCGGCGGCGGCGCATCGCCTCCGCGACCTCGGGGGCGTACTCGATCCGGGTGGGTTGCGCCGAATAGACCTCGATCCCGACGGCCTCGGTCTCGGCCGCCAGCATCCGGGTCAGCGCGTCACCGACGGCCTCGGCGTCGCGCAGGGTCGGAGCGTCCTCGTGGAAGGCGTCGGCGGGCAGTTGGGACAGGACGCGGGCCATGGCCGACTCGACCTGCTCGGCCAGGTAGTCGACGTGGTCCTCGACGGCCAGCGTGGCCCGGGCCGTGTCCTTGACCTGCCAGACCACCTGGACGACCACCCGGAGGGCGAGGCCTCCCGAGTCAACGGCGGGCATGGGCTCGCTGCGCCAGTGCCGCAGGCGTACGTCGACCCGGCGGCGCAGGAGCAGCGGGCTGATCCAGGTCAGGCCGGTGCGCCGGACCGTGCCGCGGTAGCGGCCGAAGAGGGTGAGCACCCACGCGTGGCCGGTCCGGGCGCGACCGAGGCCGCCGAGGGCGAGGAGGGCGACGATGCCGAGGAAGGCGAGCGGGGGCCAGTGCTGGGCGCGCAGCCCCTGGTAGGCGCGGGGGGTCCCGCCGAAGGCCGCCACGAGGGGGGCGGGGAGGATCCCGGCCCGCCAGAGCACGGCGGTGCAGCCGGAGAGGGCGAGTCCGCCGACGACCACGCCGACCCAGCCGGGCAGCACCGGGCCGCGGTGCTCCCGGAGCCGGTCGTCCCCGCGGGGGACCCGGCGGCCGGGGGCGGGCTTGGGCGGCGCCGTCCGTCGGGGGGCGGGGGTGGCGGTGGGGGCGGATGCGGCGGCGGGGGCGGGGGCGGGGGGCCGGGTGGGCTGCGGATTCCCGAGGAACGGGAGGTGCACCGGGACCTCGGTGACGGCCGTGCCGCGGGCTGCCGGGCGCAGTTGGGGGATGTCCTGGGTGTCCTCCTCGTCCCCGTCGCCGTCCCCGTCCCCGTCTGCGGTCCTGCCCGGCCCGGACTCGGTGCGCAGGCCGCGCGCCACCGCCTGGGCGACGATCTCGGCCACGCCGGGGCCGGGGATGCCGGAGGGTTCGGGGTCGGGGTGGCTCCGCAGGCGGAGGGTGGGGTGGGGGGCGGGTTCGTGTGCGTCCGTGTGTGCGTGCGGGTGCGGGTGCGGGTGCTCCGTGGTGGGTGGCTCGGGGTTGGGGGCCTCGCGGGGGGCGGTCACGTGCGGGGTGGGGGCCTGCGGCGCCGCCCCCCTGCCCGCCCCTTCCCACGGCCGGGGGTGCGCCCCGGACCCGTCGGCGCCCCCGGCACCCGGGTCCGGCCCCTCGCGGGGCGGGGCGAGGAGCGGTGCGGCCTGCGGCCCGGCGGCCGTCGTGAACGCCGTCGCCGCCGCGACCAGGGGGGCGGCGGGGTCGGCGGCCTCGCGGGGGCCGGCCACGGTCGCGAGGGGGGTGGGGGCCTGCGGCGCCGCTCCCCTGCCCGCCCCTTCCCCGAACCGGGGCTCCGCCCCGGACCCCGGGTACGCGTGCACCGCCGGCCCGTCGGCCGGTTCCGGCGAGCCCTGGTGGGCCTCCCGCTCGGCAGCCACCACGGCCGCCGGCACGGCGGCCCAGGCCGGCGCCTGGTGCACCTCGGACCCGCCGAACGCCGCGGGGGCGGCGGTCGGGGCCGGGCATGCCTCCCGCTCGGGGAACGCCACGGGGGTGGCGGGCCCGGACTGGTACGACTCCCGCTCGGGGAACGCCGCAGCGGCGGTGGGCCGTGCCGGAGCCGGGCGTACTGCCGGCTGCGCCGACGAGGCGGTGACGGGCTCGGCGGGAGTCGCCGGGCAGGCGGTCCGGGCCTGGGCCCGGTCCGGCTCCGGGGCGGCGGCCGTCGCGGGCGCGGGTCCGGCGAACCGGGCCGGAGCCCGGAGCGGCCCCGGGTCAGCGGCGGCCGCCGCCATCGCGGCGGGGCCGGCCTCGCGGGTCGGCGGGGTGGTGGGGAGTCGGAGGGTGCCCGTGGTTGTGGTGGTGCGGGTGGGGTACATGTTTGCCTCCCTCATGCGAACAGCCGGCGCCAGGTTTCCGGGCCCGGATAGCCGTCGGCCGCCGCTCCGCGCCAGCCCTGCGCCCGCTGGAACGCCTCGACGGCACGGCGGTCGGCCTCGCTCCAGCGCGGGCCCGGGCCGGTCCGGTAGTACTTGCCGAAGCCCTTCTTCACCAGCCGGCGGCCCAGCGCGGTGACGGCGTCGTGGGAGGAGCCCGGGCGGAACACCGACGCCCCGGGGTAGGCCCGTACGCCGCCCGGCCCCGGCGCGCCGCCCACCGTCGGCGGGATGTCCTTGCCCTGGCGGTCGACCAGCAGCCGCCACGTGTGCTCGCCCGGGAGCCCGTCCGCCTCGCCGCCCTTCCAGCCCTGGGCGAGCTGGAAGGCCTGCGTGGCCAGCCGGTCGGCATCGGACCACGTCCTGCCCGCGCCCTGCGGGTAGAAGCGGGAGGCGCCCCGGTCGATCAGCATCCGGCCCAGCTGGGCGACGTACTCGTTGCTCTGCCCGGGGCCGAACTTCCCGGCGCCCGGGAAGGCCGCGGAGCCGGCGGGCGGTCCGCCGGGGGTGTCGATCCCGCCGATGACCCCGTTGTAGCGGTAGGGGATGTACTTGGTGGCGTTGTTCCAGTACCCGTACGGCGTAGCCAGCTTCCGTGTCGTCGGGCGCGTCTGCTCGTAGGCGATGTAGTGGGTGCGGGTCTCGTCCACCCACCCGCCGAAGAGGGTGACGTGCGAGCCCTTGTTCGGGTCCGCCGGGTTGTGGAAGAGCAGCATGTCCCCCGGCAGGAGCTCTTCCTTCGTGATGCGGGTGGCGAACTTGTCCAGGCTGCCGGTCCACTCGTTGGTGCCCAGGTTCCAGACCATGGAGACGAAGCCCGAGCAGTCCTGCCGGTATCCGTCCGTCCAGTAGTCGGACATGCTGTACGGGACCTTCGCGTCCAGCCACAGCTTCGCCCGGTTGACGATCGTCGCCCGGTCCAGCCGCTTCCGCGCCGCGGCCGGCGCCCCCGGCGCCCCGGGCTTCCCGGCCGGACCGCCCTTCGGGCCGTGCAGCGGGGACCTGCCGCCCTGGGGTGTGCCGGGGTCGTCGTGCGCCACCGGTCCCGGGGCCGGGGCTGCCGGTGCGGCCACCGCGACGGCGGCCGAGCCGCCGCCCAGGACCACTCCCGCCGCGGTCGCCAGGACCAGCGCGCGCCGCGCCCCGCGCGCCGCGGGATGCCCCCCGTCCCGCAGCGGTATGGCCCGGGCGCGGGCCAGCGCCCGGCGGCGCTCCGCGCATCCCCGGCACGGGCAGTCGCCGGCGGGCTCGTACTCCTCGAAAGCGGGCATCGGCATCAGCGTCCGCTCGGGCGCCGGTGTCGGCTCGTGCATCGGCTCATGCACCGGAGGCAGCATCGTCATGCGGTTCCGTCCACTCCCCTGTTTCGTCCACTGGTCGGCCGGACCGCATCTGGCGGGGCGTCACATGCGGCACGGCCAGACATATCGTGCACGATAAACCCCCCAAACATGGGTTAATCGGACAAGGCGGGCGTGGCTGGTCACGAGCACCTCCGGAAGTGGGGTAGAGTTTTCCCTGTCAGCAAGCGCCGCTAGCTCAGTTGGTTAGAGCAGCTGACTCTTAATCAGCGGGTCCGGGGTTCGAGTCCCTGGCGGCGCACAGACGGAGGAAGCCCCTCGCAGTGAGAACTGCGAGGGGCTTCTTCGTCGTACGGGCGGCTACGCCGCCGTGCCCGGGCGGACGCCCGCGCCCGTGAGGTACGCGGAGACCACCACGTTGGCCGTGTACTCCTTGGCCTCCTTGTCGTACGAACCGCCGCAGGTCACCAGCCTCAGTTCGGCCCGGCCCGCGACCCGCTGCCCGTACGCCTTGTGCGGGTCGAAGCCCGCGCGCTCGAAGACCCGTACGTCCTCGATGGTGAACTCGGCGACCGAGCCGTCCGCCCGCACCACCCGCACCTTGTCGCCCGGCTGCGCCGAGCTCAGACCGTAGAACACCGCGGGTTTGGCCCGGGTGTCCACGTGCCCCACCATCAGCGCGGTTCCCGCCGCGCCCGGCTGCACCCCCTTGCCCCACCAGCCCACCGTGCCCGGGCTGTCGTACGGGGGCGGCTCGATCGCGCCGTCCTTGTCCAGGTCCCGGGGGATCACCGGGGCCTGGATGCCTATGGAGGGCACGTCGACCCGCTGCGGCGGGGCCCCCGCGAGCGGGGCGCGCGCGGCCGGCAGCCCCGGGCCGACCACCCCACCGGCCTGGCCGGCGAGCGGGGCGGGGACCCCGGTGATCTGGCGGCCCCACAGCCACAGCCCGAGCACCAGCACCGACCAGGCCGCGAAGGTCAGCAGCCGCCCGCCGGGGGAACCCTTGGCCTCCGCGCTCATTCGCCGCTGCGTCGGCGGCGCAGGGTCAGCGCCCGGCCCGCCACCGCCAGGGTGGCGACCGCGGCGAGGACCGCGCCGATCACGGTGTGCGGAAGACCCGGACCGCCGCCGTGCTCCTTCTTGGCGGCCGCGGCCAGCCCGGCGTCGCCGGCCTTCTGCGGCTGCTGCTTGGCCACCTCGGCCGCCATGCCGCCGCCGCCCGCGTGGACCGGCCAGACCGGCGAGGCGTGGTGGCTCGGGCGGTGGTGGGCGATCTCGATGGAGCCGGTGACCTTGTCGTGGCCGTCGCAGATCACCCGGACGGCGTGCCAGCCGGGCGAGGCGTGATGGGCGATCACTCCCTCCCCGAAGAGCGGACTGCGGCCGCCGTCACGGCCGTACAGGTCGATGTCGTCCACGAAGACGGAGGACTTGGCCGAGCCCCGGATGCCCTCGCATCCGTGGACGCGCAGCTTGACCTGCGCCCCCGGGTGGGCCGGATTCGGCTCGACCGAGATGCTGCCACCCCGGTCGCCGCGGCCTCCGTGGTCCTCCTCGCCCGCCAGGGCGGTGGGCGCGGCCACCGTGGAGAGCGCCGTCAGGGCGACGGCCACCCCGGCGGCACGGAGACCGATCAGAACACTGCGCATGGTGAACCTCCTCGTCAAGGAGATTCACGCGCGGCGCGCCGCTCCGCATCCGGAGCGGCGCCGTACGTGTCAGCCGCGTCAGCCGAACGCCCCAAACACAGTTCGCCCCCATGGCCGAACGTCCTGGGCCGACCGGGACGGACGCCGGGCCGCACTCCGGCCGGGCCCCGGGCCGGGCCCCTGGCCGGACTCCGGGTCAGACGAGGTCGACCAGGTCCGCGATGGAGTCGACCGTCTTCGTCGGGCGGTAGGGGAACTGCTCGGTGTCCGCCACCGTGGTCAGGCCGGTGAGCACGAGGAAGGTCTGCATGCCCGCCTCCAGTCCGGCCAGCACGTCGGTGTCCATGCGGTCGCCGATCATCGCGCTGGTCTCCGAGTGCGCGCCGATGGCGTTCAGGCCCGTCCGCATCATCAGCGGGTTGGGCTTGCCCGCGAAGTACGGCTTCTTGCCCGTCGCCTTGGTGATCAGCGCGGCGACCGCACCGGTGGCGGGGAGCGGGCCCTCGGTGGAGGGGCCGGTCTCGTCGGGGTTGGTGCAGATGAAGCGGGCGCCGGCGTTGATCAGGCGGACCGCCTTCGTCATCGCCTCGAAGCTGTACGTCCGGGTCTCGCCCAGGACGACGTAGTCCGGCTCGTGGTCGGTGAGGACGTAGCCGATGTCGTGGAGGGCGGTGGTCAGGCCGGCCTCGCCGATGACGTACGCCGTGCCGCCCGGGCGCTGGTCGTCGAGGAACTTCGCCGTGGCCAGGGCCGAGGTCCAGATGTTCTCGACGGGGACGTGCAGGCCCATCCGGGACAGCCGGGCCTGGAGGTCGCGCGGCGTGTAGATGGAGTTGTTGGTCAGCACCAGGAAGGGCTTGCCGGATTCGCGCAGCCGCTTGATGAAGGCGTCGGCACCGGGGATGGGGGTGCCCTCGTGGATCAGGACCCCGTCCATGTCGGTGAGCCAGGATTCGATCGGCTTGCGCTCTCCCACTGGACTGTTCTCCGCTCTCGTGGCCTGTGACCCTCTGGTCTGTACCACCCTATCGGGGCCGGGCCGTGGCCGCCGTGAGCGTCCACAGCCCGGACCCGGATCAGGCGAGGCGGACGTTGTCCACGGTCCAGTACCAGTTGTTGCTGCCCGCGTAGCGGAAGCGGACCTGGACGTCGGTGGCGCCGGACGGGACCTGGAGCGCGATCGACTCCGGCTTGGCCACGGCGTCGGCGGTGTAGCTCTTGACGACCGTCGGCGTACCGCCGTTGTACGAGACGAGGACCTGGGCGGTCTGCCCGGCCTCCTGGCGGTAGTGCGTCTGGAAGGTCAGGTTGCGCGTGGTGCCGCCGGTGACCGCCCACTTGGGGGTGATCAGGGTGGAGTCGTAGCTGCCGGTGTGGCTCTTGTCGTCCCACTCGTCGGAGTCGGCGACGGCGAAGACGTCACGGGAGCGCACGTTCAGCTCGCGCCACTGGTCGCGCTGCGCCTGGCTCCAGAACTCGTCGGTCGCGAAGGCCCAGCCGGCCCACTCGGTGACACCGCCCGTGCCCATCTTGGAGTTGTCGACGGACCAGCCCGCCGGCGGGGTGTGCGTGAAGCCCCTGGTGGCCGCCGGGATGCCCGTCTCGTCCACGCGGGCCCGGAGGTTGGGGCGCAGGGTGTCGAAGGGGTCGTCGTCCGGGGAGTCCAGCGGGACGCCGTCCAGCCCGGTCGTGGGGACGCCGACCTGCTGGAGCGCGGTCGCGGCCACGTCCACCAGCTTGACGTCGTCCCGGACCGAACCGGCCGGGATGCCCGCGCCCTTGGCGATGACGAAGGTGCCGCGCTCCTGGATGGAGGAGCCGCCGTGGCCGCCGGCGTCGGTGTGGCCGTGGTCGGTGGTGACCAGGATCTTCCAGTTCTCCTGGCCGTAGGTGGGCCGGTTCCGGACGGCGGTGAGGAGCTGGCCGATCAGCGCGTCGACGCGGCCGATGGCGTCCAGGTACTCCTGGCCGGCGGCGCCGGAGGTGTGGCCGGCGTGGTCGATCTCGCCGAGGTAGACGAAGGCGGCGTCCGGGTTCTGGCCCTGCAGTTCGGCGGCGGCAGCGGCGGCGATCTTCGGGTCCTCGCTGCCGTAGCCGTCACGGTCGCCCTTGAGGCTCAGGCGCTTGTCGACCTTGGCGGAGAAGACCGGACCGTTCTGGTCGGTGGAGGTGATGGGCTCCCAGTCGGCGGCCGCGTAGGTGTTGAGCGCCGGCTTGGCGTTCTCGATGCGGGTCAGGAAGTCCGGGTAGGCCGTGTAGTTCTTGCCGGTGAAGGAGTTGTCCTTCACGCCGTGCTTGTCGGGCCACACGCCGGTGGCGATGGTCGACCAGCCCGGGCCCGAGGAGGTGGCGGCCATCGGGCTCGCGTAGAGGGTGCTCCTGGCGGTCAGGCCCTCGGCCATCAGGCCCTGCAGGTTGGGGGCGTTGGCGGCCCTGACGCGGTCGAGGACCGTGCCGTCTATGCCGATGACGAGGACCTTGCCGGTGGTGCCGGCCGCACCGGCGGCGGTGGCGTTGACGGTGTGCGCGCCGAGGGCGGTGGCGAGCAGGGCCGTGGCGGTGGCGGCCACGGCGAGCGTGCGGGGGCGGGCGCGCGTGCCGGTGCGGGCGCGCGTGCCGGTGCGGGGGCGTCCGGGCAGGACAGGGGACACGTACTCCTCCTGGGAGCAAGTGAGCGGCGGAAGGTGCGGGACCTTGCGGGGGTGGTGCGTACGGGCCCGGACCGGAGGTGGGTTCGGTCCAGACCCGTTATCCGAGCGTCACTCTCCCGGCCGCGGGTGACCGGGAAGTGACCGGTCAGCTTCCGGTCGCCGACTTCCACGCGTCGACGTAGGCGGAGAGGTTCCTGTCGATGTCGGCCCAGTCCGGCTCGAAGACCTCGACCCCCGTCATGATCTTGGCGAGTTCGACGGCGTTCGCGTCGGTCGGCTTGACGTCGCTGCGCGCCGGGAAGCCGCCGCCGACCTCGCTGACCAGCTTCTGGGCTTCCTCACTGAGGAGGTGGTCGAGGAGCTTCCTGCCGTTCTCGCCGTGCGGGGCCTTGTCGACGAGGCCGGCCGCGTAGGGCAGCGCGAAGGTGGTCGGCTTGCCGCCGTCCTTCGCCGGGAACCAGATGCCCAGGTTCGGCATGGTCCTGGACTGCGCGTAGTTCATCTGGACGTCGCCGTTGGCGACGAGCAGCTCGCCCTTGTCGGTCTTGGGCGCGAGCTTGCTGGTGGAGGAGGACGGGCCGACGTTGTTGGCCTGGAGCTTCTTCAGGTACTCGTTCGCCGGCTCCTTGCCGCCGAAGTCGTGCATCGCCTTGATGAGCACGGCGGTGCCGTCGCCCGCGACGCCCGGGGTGGAGTACTGGAGCTTGCCCTTGTACTTGGCGTCCAGCAGTTCCTCCCAGGTCCTGGGGGCCTGGGGCAGCTCCTTCTTGTTGTAGACGAAGCCGAAGTAGTTGTTGACGACCGAGGTCCACTTGCCGTCGGCGGCCTTGTCCGCGCCGTTGACCTTGTCGGAGCCCTGGGGCTTGTACGACTGCAGCAGGCCCTTGCCGTCGGCCTGCTGGATGAAGGGCGGCAGGGTGATGATGACGTCGGCCTGCGTGTTGGTCTTCTCGCGGGCGGCGCGCGCCACCAGCTCGCCGGAACCGCCCTCGACGAGCTTGACCTCGATGCCGGTCTTCCTGGTGAAGTCGGCGAAGACCTTGTCGTACCAGCCGTCGCCCTTCTCGCTCTTGAGGCCGTCGGCGCTGTAGACGGTGACGACCTTCTCGCCGCCGCCGTCCTTGCCGGAGCCGGCGGAGGTGGAGGCGCCGCCGCAGGCGGTCAGGGAGACGGCGAGGGCGAGGGCGCCGGTGGCGGCGCAGGCGGTCCGGAGCAGGAGCTTGCTGGGCATGGAACTTCCTCACGGGGAAAGGGAGTCGGCGGGGGTTGGCGGGGATCAGCGCAAGTCGGCGGGAGAACGGGCCGGTCGGCGGTGACCGTCAGCGGTACGAGGCCTTGGTGCGGATCCGGGAGACCGCCACCAGGACGATCAGCGTGGCGGCCATCAGGACCACGGCGACGGCGGAACCGCTGTGGAGGGAGCCGCGGTCGGTGGCCGTGAAGATCCGGACCGGAAGGGGCATCCAGTCCGGCGGGTAGAGCATCATCGTGGCGCTCAGCTCGCCCATGGACAGGGCGAAGCAGAGCCCTGCGGCCGCCGTGAGCGACGGCAGCAGGAGCGGGAGTCTGACCCGCCACAGCACGTACGAGGGGCGGGCTCCCAGGGAGGCCGCCGCCTGCTCGTAGGCCGGGTCGAGACGGACGATGGCGGCCGAAACCGACTGGTGGGCGAACGCCGTGACAAGAACGGTGTGCGCCAGGACGACGATGGAGCCGGTGCCGTTGAGCAGCACCGGCGGCCGGCTGAAGGCGACGAGGACGGCGAGGCCGACGACGACGGACGGCACGGCGACGGGCAGCATGAACAGCGCGTCGAGGAAACGCTTGCCGCGCTTCGTCAGTGCGGCGCCGGCCAGTGCGGCCCAGGTGCCGAGGGTGAGGGCGAGCAGGCTCGCGGCCACGGCGGTGACCAGGCTGGTGGTCAGGGCCTGGAGGGATTCGCCCTGCACGGCGGAGGCGTAGTTCGCCGTGGTCGCACCGGAGGGGAAGGCCCCGGACCAGCGGGTGGCGAAGGAGGCCGCGACCACGACGAGCAGGGGCAGGGCGAAGAGCGGCAGGAAGAGGAGGCCGAACAGGCCCCAGGCGGCCCAGCGGCCGGTCCTGCTATGCACCAGCACGCTTGCTCACCACCCGGTAGAGGCCGAACAGGCCGACTGAGATCGCGATGTTGACGACGGCGACCACGCAGGCGGCCGAGTAGTCGGATTCGAGGATGGCCTTGCCGTAGATCAGCATCGGGAGGGTCGTGACGTCCTTGGCCCCGGTGAACAGGACGATCCCGAACTCGTTGAGGCACATGACCAGGACGAGGCTGCCGCCGGCGGCGAGGGCCGGGAGCGCCTCGGGGAGGATCACCCTCCGGACGATCCGGGCGGGGCGGGCGCCGAGACCGGCGGCGACCTCCAGCTGGGCGGTGTCCAGCTGGGAGAAGGCGGCGAGCAGCGGGCGCATCACGAAGGGCGTGAAGTAGGTGATCTCCGCGAGGAGGACGCCCCAGGGGGTGGTGAGGAAGTGGAACGGCCCTTCGGCGGCGCCGGTGAGGTCGGTCCAGACGCCGTTCGCCATGCCGACGGTGCCGTAGACGAAGAGCAGCGCGAGGGTGATGAGGAAGGAGGGGAAGGAGAGGAAGACATCGATGAACTTCGCGACGCCGCGGGCCCCGGGGAAGGGTACGAACGCGATGATCAGCGCGAGGGTGAACCCGAGGAGGAGGCAGCCGGCGGTGGCGCCGACGGCGAGCCAGACGGTGGTGCCGAGCGCTTCGCGGAAGGCGGCGGAGGCGAAGACGGAACGGTACGCGGCGAAGGCGCCGCCGCCGCCGTCCGCCGGGTCCGGGGTGAGCGACTGCTGGACCACCAGCCCGAGCGGGTACAGGAACACGAGCGCGAGCACCGCGACGGGCGGCACGACCCACACACCACCCGCCACCCGCCGCTTCCCCCGCGGGGTCGCCCCCCGGGGCCCTCGGACGTCCCCTCGCGGGGCACCGGCCGGGACATCCAGCCTCGCCCACGCCTGAGGCGCGGGATCCGGAATATCCAGCCCCGCCGGCGTTTGAGGCGCGGGGTCCGGGGCGGAGCCCCGATCCTGCAGCCCCGCCGGCACCTGACGCGCGGGGGCCGGAATGTCCAGCCCCGCCGGCGTTTGAGGCGCGGGGTCCGGGGCGGAGCCCCGATCCTGCAGCCCCGCCGGCGTTTGAGGCGCGGGGGCCGGAATGTCCAGCCCCGCCGGCGCCTGAGGCGCGGGGTCCGGGGCGGAGCCCCGATCCTGCAGCCCCGCCGGCGCCTGAGGCGCGGGAGCCGGGGGCCGCCGGGGCGGGCCGGCGGCCGCCGCGCGGCGCGTCGGCTCAGCCATCGGACACCCCCGCGGCCAGCAGCACCGCATCGCGCGGTTCGAAGTGCAGCGTCACCCGGTCCCCGAGCGCCGGCGTCTCCCGCAGTTCGGGGAGGTCCGCCTTCACCCGGTGCCCGTCCACGTCCACGTACAACCGGTGCGTGGCGCCCCGCCACTGGACCTCCGCGATCGTGCCGCTCAGCGCGTTCGGTCCGTCGCCGAGGCCGAGCAGGTGCGGCCGTACGCACAGGGTGGCGGTGGAGCCCGGCAGGGCCCGGCCCGCATCGAGGGTCAGGGACCTCCCGGCGAACTCCGCGCCGCCCTCCACGACCGTGACCGGCAGCAGGTTCGCGTTGCCGACGAACGACGCCGTGAACGCGGTGCGCGGGGCCCGGTACAGCTCCTGCGGGGTCCCGCAGTCCTGGAGCCGGGCCCTGTCCATGACCGCGATCCGGTCGGCCAGGGTGAGCGCCTCGATCTGGTCGTGCGTGACGTACAGGATGGACACGTCCGGCAACTCGCGGTGCAGCCGGGCCAGTTCCGTGAGCATCCCGGAGCGCAGCTGGGCGTCGAGGGCCGAGAGGGGCTCGTCCAGGAGGAGGACCCCGGGGCGGATGGCCAGCGCCCGCGCGATGGCCACGCGCTGCTGCTGCCCGCCGGACAGTTCGCGCGGGTAGCGCTTGGCGTAGGCCGCCATGCCCGTGAGTTCGAGGGCCTCGGCGACCCGCCCGGGGATCTGCGCCTTGGGCGCCCTGGGCGCCTTCTGCGCCTTCAGGCCGAAAGCGACGTTGTCCTCGACGCGCATGTGCGGGAAGAGCGCGTACTGCTGGACGACCATGCCGATGCCCCGCTTGTGCGGCGGGAGCGCGGTGACGTCCCGGCCGCCGATCAGCACGCGGCCGGCGACGGGCCGGACGAATCCGGCGACCGCGCGCAGCGCCGTGGTCTTGCCCGAGCCGGAGGGGCCGAGGAGGGCCATCACCTCGCCCGGCTCGACGGTGAGGTCGAGGGATTCCAGGACGGTGTTGCCGCCGTAGGCGACGCTGACCCCTTCGAAACGTATGCCGCTCACGCCGACCCCGCCAGGAGCGCCAAGAGCGACGGGAGTTCGGCGACGGAGCCGAGCACGTGGGTCGCGCCGTGTCCGGCCAGGGCCTCCCGCTCGTGGGCGCCGGTGAGGACGCCGGCGACGGTGCCCGCGCCCGCGCGGGTGCCGCTGAGCATGTCGTAGGCGGTGTCACCGGCGGTCACGATCTCGCGTACGTCGTCCACGGCGCCGGTCCGCAGGAACGCGGCCAGCACCATGTCCGGGTACGGGCGGCCGCGGCCGCCGGCGTCCGCCGGGCAGAGGGTGAGGTCGGCGAGGTCCTGCCAGCCGAGCGCGTCGATGATGGCGTCCTGGGTGACGCGGGCGAAGCCGGTGGTCAGGACGACGGTGCGGCCCTCGGCGCGGAGCTGCTCGATGGCGGCGCGGGCGCCGGGGATCCCGGAGACCAGGCCGGCGTCGACGAGTTCCCCGTAGGCCTGCTCGAAGGCGGAGTTGGCGCGCTGCGCGAGTTCCTCCGTACCGAAGAGGTGGCGGAAGACGGAGATCTTCGACTCGCCCATGGTGTCGCGGACGTACCGCAGCTTCGTCGCGTGGTCGGCGCTGCCGGGCTCGACCCCGAGGTGGCCGGCGGCCCGCTCGAAGGCGCGCTCGACGAGGCCGCCGTCGGCGACGGTGGTGCCGGCCATGTCGAGGACGACCAGCCCGCGGTTCCTGTGTTCGATGGTCATGCGACTCACCAGCCCAGTTCGTTCGCGGTGGTCTCGGCTATCGCGGGCGAGCAGGTCATGCCGCGGCCGCCGGGCCCGGTCACCAGCCAGACGCCGTCGGCCACCTGCTGGCGGTGGACGACGCGGGTGGTGTCGGTGCACTGCGCGTACACCCCCGCCCAGCGGCGCCGGATCTTCGGCAGCGGGCGGCCCAGGAAGGATTCGACGACTCCGGCGAGGTGCTCGTACGGGTCCTCGAGGGTGTCGAAGGCGAAGGGGTGCTCGTACTCGTGGGTGTCGCCGATGGTCAGCCCGCCGTCCCGGCGCTGGACCATGAGCAGCTGCATCTTGTGCGCCGCGGCGACCGGCGCCTGCGCCTGCCCGGCGTTGAGCGCGTCGAGTGCTTCGCTCCTGTACGCGGGGTAGTAGCGGAAGCTGTCGGCGTCCGCGACGGAGGTGGTCAGCGGCTCGCCGAGCGGGGCGGTCTGCATCATCTGGAGCCGGACGCGGCGCACGGGCAGCCCTGGGGCCAGTTCGCGGACCAGGCCGGACAGCCAGGCTCCGGTGGCCAGGACGACGGCGTCGCCGCGGTGGACGTCTCCGTGGTCGTCGCGGACGGCGCCCGTACCGACGACCTCGCGGACCTCGCGGCCGGGGAGGAAGGTGTAGCGGCCGGTCGCCGTCAGCGCCGCCCGCAGGTGCGGCTGCGCGGTGCGCGGCTCGACGGCCGCGTCCCGCTCGCACCACAGGGCGGCGTCGAACGCGCCGCGCAGCGCAGGGTTGATCTGCCGGGCCTCCTCGGCGGTGACGAGCTCGTAGCCGCGGGCGGCGGCATCGGGGCGGGCCAGGGCCGCCTCGGCGACGGCGTACTCGCGCTCGCCGCGGACGGGCGTGAGGGAGCCGATGGCACGGAAGCCCAGGCCGGGCACCTCCGCGCCGATGCTCTCCCAGAGCTCGCGGGCCCGCAGGGCGGTGTCGAGCTCCTCGCCCCCGGCCCGTCCGCTGACCCAGATCTGGCCGAAATTACGCAGGGACGCGCCGCGGGCCTCGGCCTCTCGCTCGATCTGGACGACCTCGTGGCCGCGTTGGACTGCTTGCCAGGCGTGCATGGTGCCGACCACGCCGCCTCCGACGACTATGACTCTCACGCCGACCAAAGTGGCCGCGGCCCGTGACGGAGGAGGATCGGAGGAGCAACGCGTCGGTGAACAGCCCCCCAAGCTTGGCCTAGACCCGTTACCTTTCAGTGACCTTCCCACCCTTGCCTGTCACCCCGTATCACCCCCTGTGCACCATTTCCCGGACGGTCATTCGGGGCGCAGGCGGGTCGTGAAGCTGAACCGGTCGCCACGGTAGAGCGAACGCACCCGTTCCAGCGGCCGGCCGGCCGTGTCCCGCGAGAGACGGTGGATGAGCAGCATCGGCAGCGCGGGCGGGGTGCCGATCAGCAGGGCTTCGCGGGGGGTGGCGAGGACGGTCTCCAGCTTCTCGTCGGCGTCGCCGAAGGAGATGCCGAGGCTGTCGCGCAGATATCCGTAGAAGGAGGAGTCGGGCCGGAAATCGCTGTCCAGCCGGGGTGCGCGGGCCACCCGGATGTACGTGCTCTCCAGGCCGACGCGCTCGTCGTCCGCGAGCAGCACGCGCTCCAGGTGCCAGACGGGCTCGCCGGCCTCGGCGCCGATGTCGGGGGTGAGCTCGGGCGGGCAGGGGAACCGCTCCAGGCCGATGAGATGGCGCCCGGGTCGCCTGCCCTGGCGCCGTACGCCCTCGGTGTAGCTCGCCAGCGACAGCGGCTGCTCCAGCTTCGGCCCGGCGACGACGGTCCCGCGGCCGGAGCGGCGCAGCCGGCCTTCCAGCAGCAGCTCGCGCAGGGCCTGCCGGACGGTTTCGCGGGACACCTCGTACCGCTCGGCGAGATCACGCTCGGTGGGCAGCAGGCCGCCCTCGCCGAGCTCGTCGAGCAGTCCGGCGATCCGTGCCTTGACGGCGTAGTACTTGGGGATGCGGCCGTGCTCGGGGATGCCGGAGCGCACCGGTGAGCCGGGGCGGTGCGGCAGGTTCTGTTCTTCCACGGTCGGACTCTATGCGGGCCGGATGTCCGGGCCGCCGTACGGGGGTTCGGGCGTGCGCCGCGTTCAGCGGGTGGAGCTCCGCAGCCGGCGGGCCCCGAGCACGAGCGCGCCGCCCGCGACGAGCGCGACGGCCGCGCCGCCCGCGCCGTACATCCCGTACGCCCGGTCGCGGTGGCCGCCGCCGGTGTGGGCGAGGGAGCCTGCGGCACCGACGTCGCCGTCCGCGTACCCGTCGGCTTCGCCGTCGCCGTCGCCGTCACCGCCGCCCTCGGCGTCCGCATCCGGGCCCTCGACGGAGAACCGGTAGCCGCCCGCCTCCCCGACCCAGTCTCCGTCGTCGCCCCTGCGCTGGACGAGCGCGGCGTCGGCGACGACCTCGCCGGTGGGGGCGTCCGGGGCGAAGGCCAGGGACACCTTGACGGTCAGGCTCCCGCCGGGACCGACGGCGAACCCCGGGAACGCGTCGCCGCCGTCGAACACCGCGATGATCTCGTCGCGGTCGGTCCGCTCCAGGCTGACCGGGAAGGGGCCGCCGGGTGCGTCGAAGTCCATGCGCAGGTGCGCGGGGCGCAGGGTGCGGGTCGTGTCCGTGAAGACGATGACGGGGTGGATGGCGGTGCACGCGGAGTTGGTGGCGTTCGTCAGGTCCAGGTACCAGCTCTGCGCCCCGCCGCCGGTCCGGTACACGGCCGGCCCGCCGCGGATCCGGGCCCCGATGGGAAACGCGGCGCTCTTCCCGTCGCCGCAGGTGGCGAGCGCACGCGAGGGCAGCGCGGGCGCGGGGCGGGCGCCACCGCCGGTGCCGATGTCCGCGGCGGCGGTGGGGGCGGTGACGGTGGCGAGCACGGCGGCACAGAGGACGGCGGTGAGGGGGGCCAGGGCGTTGCGCAGTCGCCGCATAGGAGACCCTCACTGCTCGTCGGACGGGACGTCGGTCGGACCAGCTGACAATCACCCCGGCCCAGCCCGCACCATGCCACGCCATGCCCACCCCCCACCCCAACCGCGCCCGGGCCACCCCGCTTTCCCCCCGATCGGCGGACGGGCCCCCTCCCCCAGCCACCCGGCCGGGCCCGATCCAGCCCCGCCGGCGCTTGACCCAGCCTCGCCGGTGTTTGAGGCGCGGGGTCTGGGGCGGAGCCCCCCCACCCAGCCTCGCGGGCGTTCGGGGCGCGGGTCGGGCGGCCCGATCCAGCCGCGCCGGCGTTTGAGGCCCTCACCCAGCCTCGCCGGCGTTTGAGGCGCGGGGTCTGGGGCGGAGCCCCAGGAACGGGTCCGGGCGGAGCCCGGGGAACGGTGGAAGAGGGGGTCCCCCCGGACGGAGTCTGGGGGAGGGTAGGGGACTGCTCCGCGCAGCGGCACCCCGGTCCGGGCCGCGCCTAACGGCCGCCGGACCCGGCCGCGCGCCGGGGCACCTCCTCGGGCGTCGAACCTCCAGAGGCCCCGCCAAGTGCGGCGTGGTTCGTTCGACGCCCTGCGGGGGCACCCCGCCACACACCCGACCCCGGCGGCGCGGGGGTGACAACGGGCCGGCCCGCCGGGCGAGCACGTACCGACGGCGGAGCCGCACGTCACCCCGCCCGCCCGAAGAACGGCGCCAGCACCAACTCCGCCGCCCCCTCCGCGACCCCCACCACCGCCACCCCCACCACCGGCGGCGAAGGGTTCAGCGAGCGCGCGCCAAGCACCCCGCGGACCCCGGCCACGAACACCTCCGGGGCCGCCTCGACCACCCGCCCGCCCAACAGCACCCGGTCCACATCCAGCAGCGCGACCAGGTTCGCCGCCCCCTCCCCCAGGATCCGCGCCGCCTCCACCAGGTCCCCGCGGGCCACCGCGTCCAGGCACAGCACCTCCGCACATCCGCGCCCCCCGCACCGGCACGGCGGGCCGTCCAGCCGGAGCACCTGGTGTCCGAACTCTCCGGCCGCCGACCGGCCCCCGCGATGGACCCCGCCGCCCAGCCACAGCCCCGCACCGAGCCCGCTGCCGACGTGCAGGTACGCGATCCCGCCGCCCGCCGCGCCACCGCCACCCGCCCCGCCGCCCGCCGCGCCACCGCCGCCCGCCCCGGCCGGCCCGCCCGGCACGGCCCCGGCGACCCCCGCGTTGGTGTCCTTGTCGACCCGCACCGGCACCCCCGGCCCCAGCCGCCGCTCCAGTACCTCCCGCAGCGGGAATCCCTCCCATTCGGGGAACCCCGTCACCCGCCCCATCACCCCGCCCGCGGAATCCAGCGGCCCCGGCGCGGCCACTCCCACACCCAGCAGCGCCGGCCCCGCCGGCCCCCGCACCTGCGCGTGGGCCCGTACGACCTCCTCGACCACCGCGTCCGGCCCGGCCCCGAAGTCCAGCGGGCCGTGGCTCTCGGCGAGGAGGCCGCCCGCGAGGTCCACGCGCACCGCCCGCAGCTCGTCCCGGTCGATCTGCACGCCGACCGCGCACCGCGCCTCCGGCACCAGCCGGAGCAGGGTCCGCGGTTTGCCGCCGGTGGACGCGGCGCGGCCCGCCTCCGCGACCAGCCCGTCCGCCGCCAGCCGCGCCGTGATCTTGCTGACGGCCTGCGGGGTGAGCCCCGTACGCGCGGCGAGCTCGGCCCGGTCCAGCCCCTCCCGGCCGGCGCCGCGCAGCAGGTCCAGCAGCAGCGCCTCGTTGTGCCCGCGCACCCCCGGCAGGTTGACCCCGCCGCGCCCGTCCCCGTTGCCCCTGTTCACCCGGCCATTCTCCACCCTCCTTGCACTTCGGCAACACTGTTGCCAAAGTGGTCCCATGAGCACCGCACCCCTCCGCGTCGGCGTCATCGGCTACGGACTCGCCGGTTCCGTCTTCCACGCCCCCCTCGTGGCCGCCACCGACGGGCTCGTCCTCGACACGGTCGTCACCTCCGATCCGGCCCGTCAGGCCCAGGCCCGCGCCGAGTTCCCCGAGGTCCGCATCGCCGCTACCGCCGAGGACCTGTTCGACGCGGGGCCGGATCTCGACCTCATCGTCATCGCCTCCCCCAACAAGACCCACGTCCCGCTGGCCACCGCCGCCCTCACCGCCGGTGTTCCCGTCGTCGTGGACAAGCCGCTCGCCGCCACCGCCTCCGAGGCACGCGAACTCGCCGCCCTCGCGGACCGCAGCGGAACGTTTCTCTCCGTCTTCCAGAACCGCCGCTGGGACAACGACTTCCTCACCCTGCGCCGCCTCCTGGCCGGCGGCGAGCTCGGCGAGATCCAGCGCTTCGAGTCCCGTTTCGAGCGCTGGCGCCCGCAGCTCAAGGGCGGCTGGCGGGAGTCCGGCGCGCCGGAGGAGATCGGCGGCCTGCTGTACGACCTCGGCAGCCACGTCGTCGACCAGGCCCTGGTGCTCTTCGGTCCGGCCGTACGGGTCTACGCGGAGACCGACGTGCGCCGCCCGGGCGCCGAGGCCGACGACGACACCTTCATCGCCCTCACCCACGCGAACGGCATCCGCTCCCACCTCTACGTCAGCGCGACCACCGCCCAGCTGGGACCGCGCTTCCGCGTCCTCGGCTCGCAGGCCGGCTACGTCAAGTACGGCCTCGACCCCCAGGAGGGCGCCCTGCGCGAGGGCCTGCGTCCGACGCCCGGCGCCCCGTGGGGCGAGGAGCCCGAGCACCTCTGGGGACTGGTGGGCTCCGGCGAGTCCCCCCTGACCGGCGGCGGCATCCCGGTGCGCACAGAGCCCGGCGACTACCCGGCGTACTACGCGGCCGTGGCCGCCGCCCTGCGCGAGGGCGGCCCCGCACCGGTCACGGCGTGGGAGGCGGCGCACTGCCTCGACGTGCTGGAGGCGGCGCGCAGGTCCTCCCGCGAGGGCGTGACCGTCGAGCTGTAGCCCCCTGCCGGGGTACGCGAAAAGGGGCGGGCCGCCAACGGCGGCCCGCCCCTGTCCGTGCTGAGTACTACGCTCCCTTGAACTCCTGGCGCTGACGGCCGAGGCCCTCGATCTCCAGCTCCACGACGTCACCGGCCCGCAGGTACGGCTTCGGCTCCGGCTGGCCCATGGCCACACCGCCCGGCGTGCCGGTGACGATGACGTCGCCCGGGTACAGGGTCATGAACTGGCTCAGGTACCGGACGACCTCGCCGACCGGGAAGATCTGGTCGGAGGTGTTGCCGTCCTGCTTGAGCTCGCCGTTGACCCACAGCCTCACGCCGAGCACCTGCGGGTCCGGGATCTCGTCGGCCGTGACCAGCCACGGGCCGAGCGGGGTGAAGGTCTCGCAGTTCTTGCCCTTGTCCCAGGTGCCGCCGCGCTCGATCTGGAACTCGCGCTCCGAGACGTCGTTGACCAGCACGTAGCCGCCGACGTGCGCGAGGCCCTCCTCGGCGGAGGACAGGTAGCGGGCGGTGCCGCCGATGACGACGCCCAGCTCCGCTTCCCAGTCGGTCTTCACGCTGCCGCGCGGGATGAGCACGGTGTCGTCGGGGCCGACGACGGTGTCCGCGGCCTTCAGGAAGAGGATCGGCTCGGCCGGCGGCTCCGCGCCGATCTCCGCCGCGTGCCCGAAGTAGTTCAGCCCGATGCCCACGACCTTGCCGATGCGCCCGACGGCGGCGCCGATCCGCAGGCCCTCGGCGTCCAGCACCGGAAGCTCCCCGGAGGCCGCCGCGTCCCGTACGCGGGACAGCACGGAGTCGTCGGCGAGCAGGGCGCCGTCCACATCCGTGATCAGGCCGGACAGGTCACGCAGGGTCCCGTCCTGGTCGAGCAGCGCGGGGCGCTCCGACCCGACGGGTCCGACACGCAGCAGCTTCATGGGCATTCTCCCGTGGTCGTGGGTGGTCGGCCCATGGGCGTGCCACGGGCCGGCCGATGGGTTGCGGCCATCGGAGGATTGGCTGATCCTCCAAGAAACCCACCCAATCCGCAAGACCCTGTTCACAGACTGGAACGCACCGCTCCGGGAGCCCCTCCCGGCATCCCTCCCGGCATCCCTCCGGGTGCCCCTCCGCGGGACTGCAGCCAGGCCCGCTCCGCCAGCGACCACGCCGTGGTGGTCAGCAGGTACAGCCCGGCGGCGAGCGGCACCACGGCAGCCGTGACCAGCGTCCCGAACGACAGCAGGGGCAGTACGCCGCCCAGCCGGCGCATCGCCGCCTGCTGCTCGGCCGTGAGCGCGGGCGCCGCCCCGGCACCCCCGGCACCTCCGGTACCCCCGGCGCCCCCGGCACCCTTCCCGGACGCGGGCGGCACGGGTGCGGGCGCGGCCGCGGCGGCCCGCCTCCCCCGCACCGCGCTCCAGGCCGCCACCCCGCCGATCGCGGCGAACAGCCCGAGGAACACCAGCCCCGGCGCCCCGACGAGCCCGCCGTCCCCGAGCGCATCGGCCCACCGGTCCCCGAGCGGCACGCCGAACAGCCGGTGCCCCAGCAGCTCCTCACCCGACGAGAACGCCCGGTACATCAGGAAGAACACCGGCAGCTGCAGCAGCAGCGGCAGACAACCCGCCACCGGGGTCGCACCCCGGGAGGCGGCCCGGCTCAAGGGGTGCAGCGCGAGCCGCACGAGCACGGTGAACAGCACGATCGCCGCAGCGGTCGCGGACTCGGCCAGCACCGGCTCGAGAAGCCGGCCCAGCGCAACAACAACATCGACAAAAACGGACACGCGGGCCCTCCGAGGGGTCTCGTCGAACGTCGAAAGCAATGCATTCCGGCGTGACGACCCACGAGGGGCGACAACAGAACCCAGTCAGCGGAAGAGGATGGCGCCCCTACGCGGCCGTCAGGACGAGACGGCCCGGCGCCCTGGGCCGCGACCGGCCCGACGCATCCGGGTCGCGCTGCGGCAGGAACGCCGTGCGCTGCTCACGGTCACGGATCTTCGTCCGTATTCGATGCGGCGCCACGGGCCGCACGAGCCGCGCGACGGCAGCCAGCGCCTGTGCGCCCACGGCCACGGTCACGGCGAGGGCGACCACCACACCCGCCAGCCCGCTGTCCCCGGTGAAGAGCCCGAGCACTCCCCCGAGCAGCACCAGCGGAAGGAGCAGGCCCAGTACCCGCGAAGTCCGGGAGAACAGGAGGAAGGAGAGCGAGCGCGCACCCTCGCGTCGTCGCCGAGCCACCCTCACCACCCCCTCCGACCGAACACCCGCACAAGGTCCAGCACTGTTGATCGATACTAACGGCCCCCACCGACAACCAGGGTTCCCCACACCACGAGCCGGTACTTGGAGGTGTACTCGGGCGTGCACGTGGTGAGGGTGATGTACGCGCCGGGCTCGCTGTACCCGTACCCCGGCTTCACGATGCTCCGCGGCACCGGCGCGATCACCCCGGTGTCCCGCTCGGTCGTCTCCGCCAGCACCTGCCCCACCACGTACGTGTACCTCCGCCCCCGCACGTCGACGATCAGCTCGTCGCCCGCCCGCAGCCGGTTGATGTACCGGAAGGGCTCACCGTGCGTGTTGCGGTGCCCGGCCAGCGCGAAGTTCCCCTGCGCCCCGGGCTGCGCGCTGCCGGAGTACTGCCCGACGTACCCCTTGTCGAGCACGGCCCGCTTGTCGACCCCCTGCGCGACGGGCACGGAGAGCCCGAGCCGCGGAACGCGCAGCACGGCGTACGCCCGGTCCCGGGCCGCACCGACCGCGGCCCCCTCACGGGAACCGGAAGCGGAAGAAGAAGGACCGGGCGTGGAAGCCCCACGCCCACCCTGACCACCCGCATCAGACGGATCAAACGAATCAGACTCAGACACGGAGGACGTGGACGACCCAGGAAAGGGCTCGCCCACGGACGGGGTGTCCCCCCACGTCCCCTCCAACGCCCGGACCTGCTCGCGCGCGTCGGCCACGGCCTGCCGGTTGGTCCACCACACCTGGTGCACCACCAGCAACGCCACCAGCACCCCCACCGTCGTGATCGCCTCGGCCCCCACCCACAGGACCCGCGCGAGCCCGGCCCGGCCCACCCGCCGGCCGCCTCCCTGAACCACCACGGGCACACGATCCACACGATCTCGCACGGGCGGCACCTTAAGTCTTCCCCCGCCAACTGACCAGCGGCAGTACGGTGTCAACCATGCGCCCTGACACGCCTGCCGAGCACATCGCCGAAGCCGAGCGCCTCATCCGCACGGCGACCCGCTACCCCGAGGACCAGGAGCCCCTTCTCCTCCAGGCCGCGGCCCACCTGGAACTGGGCGACGCCCGGGACCGCGCCAGCGCGCTGTACGACCAACTCCTCGCCACCTCGCCGGCCGACCCCCACCTGATCAAGGCCCTGCAGGCCGCGAACCTCTGGGAGTACGGCCACGAGCCGGAGGCCCGCGCCCTCATCACCGGTATCCGCGCGGCGGCCCCCAAGGACCCGGCCCCCTGGGAGATCATCGCCGAATCCCTGGAGGCCCACGACGAGTTGCAGGCCGCGCACGACTGCTTCACCGAGGCGGCGACCCTCCTCATCACCGAGGACGAGCCCCTCACCCCCGCCACCACGGCCCTCCTGACGGGCCGCCACCGGGTCCGGCGCCTCCTCGGACTCCCGCACGACGACTGGGACATGGTCGCCGACACCCGCCACATCGGCCCGATCCCCCTCGACGAACTCCACGACCCGAAGCGCATCTGGGCCCTGGGCTCCGACGACCCGGCCGAACTCCGCGCCGAGATCGCCCGCCTCCGCGCCGAACTGGGCGACCGCCGAGCCGCCCTCTCCCGCCCCTTCCCGGTGGCGATCCTGCACTGGCCGGCCCGAGAACTGGCGGAGCTCCTCACCTCGTACCCGACCCTGTCGGCCGAGTACCCGTCGCACGAGGCCCACCTGCGCGACATCGAGTCCTCCCTCCGCGCCCTGGCCGCCTCGGGCACCACGAACCTCGGCATCGTGACGGCGAGCGTCCCGTCGTACGAGGCCTTCGCGGCGTCGGAGAAAACCTCCCCGGCCTCCCCGTCCCTCCTGGCCGAATACGCCACCACCCTGGCGGCCCGAGGCAAGGCCACCCCCTGGCCCCCCACCCCGAACGCCCCCTGCTGGTGCACCTCGGGCAAGCCGTACGCGGAGTGCCACGCCGGCGAGTCGGGCTGAGGGCTCGGCGGCCGGGAGCAGGGGGCGGGGGACCCACGCGATTGCCTCGCCCTCAGTCGACCATTCCCCACGCAGCGGCAGTGGGGGACCCAGCCCATCCGTCACCGGCGCGCCAGATGGACGCGATCCCTTGCGCTTCGAGGTAGGGGGCGTACGCCAGGATGTCTTCGGTGAACAGTGCCAGGAGGTGAGGGGCTGGTCGCTGCAGCTCCCGGTACCAGAAGTAGCTGTATTCGAGCAGCTGCCCCACGGCTCCACGTACGGCTGCCGTGGGGTTCCCCTGAGCAACCACCTTGACCTCCACCAGCCATTCGGGGCTTCCTTCGCCGTCAGCGCCTTGCTGGTGCAGCAATAGGTCCTTGGGGTGAACTCCTAGGTTCGTGGGCCTGTAGCCCCGCGTCTGGATGTAGGCGCCGAAAGCCTCTATGAGGGCCTCGTGGTGCTGGTTCTTCCGTTGCTGCTTGGCGGCGATGTTCGCGACGTAGCCACGGCTACTCCTCGGCCTGAAGCCGGCCAGAGGATCGACGAGCGAAGGATCTGCGCCTCGCATCTCCTCGTCAGTTGCGGAGCGGAGGGACCGATGCGCCGCGTCAGCTCGCTGGAGCAGGCTGGCCGCGACGTGCAGGTCACGCGTGAGTACGTCTTCTGGTGGCATCTCACTGATCTCGTAGCGCCGTGCCACCACGCTGGCCACTTCGTACGATTCAGGACGTGAACCGCGCCCGCCGCCGAAGGAAGGACGGTGGTCCCAGTCAGTCGCGATTCCAGGGGGCAGCGCCGAGTACAACCGGGCCGCCTGCCGTTCCAGGTGGGTGAGGAAAGGTTTCCTCTCCTTGATCGCTTTCTCCAGGTCACTCACGCCCTGTTGCAGGGTGAGGGTCACCGAGGAGAGGTCCGTGCTGAAGATGTAGGCGAGGTAGAGGCCGCGCTGCGGCTTGAGGTTGATTTCGGGATCGAATATTCCGATCCATGGAGCACTAGCAGCTCCGCCGACACCTCCGTGGCCGCTCACCACCCACCCTTCCGGCAGCGGCAAGCCTTCACGGACAGCAACGCTCCGGAGCAGGTCCTGGCCCGGCACGCCTCGTCCGCATCCGGCTTCCCGGTCATACTTCTGCGCCACTTCGATGAGCAATTCCCTCATGGTCACATCGCGAAGCTAGGCAGACCCGAACACATTCGCCCAGAAGTCAATCAAAATCGGACCAGACTTGGCCGGAAATGAACGATTGCCTCTCTGGCCCCACACGCCTCCGTCAGTCGCCCTTGATACAACTACCGCAGCAGTGATCAAGGAGACGAGGAGTCCGCCGGTGTCCGAAGAACTGACCCCCAACGCGACACCGGTTGCCGGCTTGTACGAGACCTTGATCACCAGCCGCCTCGAACGGCGCCTCGAAGAGCTCCGCGACGCTGGGTGGCACTCCACTGAGGGAGTGGTACGAGACGGATCCACCCCGCACGTCCTGACGCGCCACATCGCACGGACGGTCCGACGCCTCCTTCAGGAGCTCACTCCTGCAGAACAACTCATCGCCGCCAACCACATCTTGTCCTCACTGACGACCATCGAGGGCGCGCCCCAGGCGGTCGATCTCATCGCCGCCGGGCCGCGCGAGTTGCTGGCCATTGCAGAAGAAGAGACGCCGGACGTCTACAGCGTCCGCCCGTCGACCCCGCTCACCGAGACCTCGCTGATAACCAACTCACCCGAGGACCCGAGTCTCGGGTCTGAACTCCGCGCGGAGCTAGCCACTGCGGACCGTATCGATCTGCTCTGCGCCTTCGTGAAATGGCATGGCCTGCGGGTACTCGAGAAGTCGCTGAAGGCTGCCCGTGATCGAGGCGTGCCGATACGCGTCATTACGACGACCTACATCGGAGCCACTGAGCGTCGAGCTCTCGACCGGCTCGTGCGTGACTTCAACGCCCAGGTGAAGGTCAACTACGAACTCCGCTCCACGCGGCTCCATGCGAAGGCATGGCTGTTCCGTCGAAACAGTGGCTACGACACCGCCTACGTCGGTAGTTCCAACCTCTCGAAGGCCGCACTTGTCGACGGGCTCGAGTGGAACGTCCGCTTGTCGTCCACTGCCACGCCGGCGGTCCTGGACAAATTCGAGGCCACCTTCGACTCGTACTGGAACGAAGCCGCCTTCGAGAGCTACGACCCGGACCGGGACGGCGAACGCCTCGAGGACGCACTCAGCCAGGCCAGCCACGGCACGAGCACTGCTACCGACCGAAGGATCACCCTCTCCGGTTTGGACGTGCGCCCCTACCCCCACCAGCGGGACATGCTCGAACGGCTGGAAGTCGAGCGCGAGGTACACGACCGGCACCGAAACCTGCTCGTGGCGGCGACCGGAACGGGCAAAACTGTGATGGCCGCCCTCGATTACAAGCATCTGGTGCAGAAGCACGGAAGAAGCCTGCGCCTCCTCTTCGTCGCCCACCGCCAGGAGATCTTGCGCCAGTCCCTCCGCACCTATCAGGATGTTCTGGTCGACGCGAACTTCGGCCAAGAATTTCACAGCGGAATCATTCCCCGCGAATGGGACCACGTCTTCGCTAGCGTTCAGTCACTCAGCTCCCGAGGACTGGACCAGTTCCCCCCGGACCATTTCGATGTGATCGTCATCGACGAGTTCCATCACGGAACTTCCGACACCTATCGCAGACTCATCGACCACTTCAAGCCCATGGAACTCCTGGCCCTGACGGCCACGCCGGAGCGCACGGACGGCTATAAAATCCAAGACGAGTTCTTCGGTGGCCGCATCGCTGCGGAGATGCGGCTCTGGGAGGCTCTCGAAAACGACCTGCTCAGCCCGTTCCATTATTTCGGCATCACCGACACCACAGATCTGACCGCGGTCGCATGGAAGCGCGGGGCCTACGACAGGGACGCACTGGGCTCCCTGTTCACCGGCAACGACGCTCGCGCACGGCTGGTCGTCAAGGCGGTCCGTGACAAGGTGACGGACCCCGGGTCCATGCGTGCGCTCGGGTTCTGCGTCACGGTCGCACATGCACAATTCATGGCCCACTTCTTCCAGCGAGCTGGACTCAACGCAACCTGGCTGGCTGGCGAGTCACGCCAAGAAGAACGCAAATCCGCCCTCAACCGGCTTCGATCAGGCGAACTTCAAGTGATCTTCTCCGTCGACCTGTTCAACGAGGGATTGGACATCCCCGACGTGGACACCCTCCTTCTCCTGCGACCCACGTCAAGCGCGACCGTCTTTCTCCAGCAGCTTGGGCGCGGGCTGCGACGCACCGAAGGAAAAGCCGTGCTGACCGTCCTGGACTTCATCGGACAGCACCGCAAGGAGTTCCGATTCGAGGTGCCGTTCCGCGCATTGACCAATCTGACGCGCAACCGACTACTCGCCAACATCGAGCAGGACTTCCCTCGACTGCCGTCCGGGTGCGAGATCATTCTCGAACCCAAGGCCAAAGAACTCATCATCGAGAACATTCGCACTCAAATCGGCATCAACGTGACGCAACTGGCCCGAGAGGTCGCCTCGTACGCACAGCCGCTCCTCTCGGAATACCTCACCGAAAGCGGACGTGAGATCAAGGAGATCTACCGCGGCAACGGCAACTCGTGGACGGGCCTGCTCCGCCGCGCCAAGCTGATCGACTCGCCTGCCCCCGCAGGTGAGGAGACCCTCCTGAAGCGGGTGTCCGCCTTCCTGCACGTCGACGACCCGGTCCGCGCAGCTGCGTACACGGCACTCCTGGAAGACGACGCCCCTGCGTACGACGAGATCGATGAGCAGCATCAGGCGTACGCCCGAATGCTCTATTTCTCCTTGTGGCCACTCGGCGGCTTCACCAGTTACCAGGAAGGCTTCGACAGCCTCCGACCCCAGCGGGCCTTCCGAAACGAGCTCCGCCAGGTCCTTGCCCACGTACTCGCGGATGTGGATCACGTTCCCGTGCCCATGCTCGGGGACCACGCCGGCCTCCCGCTCACGATCCACGCCTCGTACAGCCGCGAGGAAATCCTCCCTGCCCTGGGGCAATCGAGCGTCGGCGGCTTCATGCCCGGCCACTTCCGCGAGGGAGTGAAGTGGTGCGAGAACATCCAGACGGACGCCCTGTTGATCACGCTCGAGAAGGACGAGAAGGACTTCTCACCGCTGACTCGCTACAAGGACTACGCGATGAGCGAGTACCAGTTCCACTGGGAGTCCCAGAACCAGACGTCCGAGACCTCGCCCACAGGAGTCCGGTACCAGACTCACGTGGAGCGGGGTTCCCACGTCCTGCTGTTCGTCCGCCGGTACAAGAGGACGGACATCTCAGGCCCACAGCCCTGGATGCTCCTCGGCCCCGCCGAGTACGTCGAGCACAAGGGCAGCAACCCCATGGGGATCGTCTGGAAACTCCACCACGAGATCCCTGCGGACGTCTGGACGTACTCGGCTATCGCCGCGGGCTAACCGTCCTGCCCGGTTCTACCCCCGCGATTCAACGGTCCGCCGCGGCGTACGTTGCCGCGGCCATTGCTGCCGCCGCCGTGAAGACCGCCGGCCAGGCGCCGATCTTCTTCGCCAGGGGGTGGGAGCCCGCGAAGGCCGCCACGTAGGCCGTGCCCAGGAGGGCCGTCGTGGTCGGGGAGGTGCGGCGGTGCCACTCGCGGGCCGCGGCGGTGCCCGCGGCCGCGAGGACCACGCCGCCCAGGGGGCGCTTGCCGGTCCAGCGGGCGGTGGCGTAGCCGCCGAGAAGGCCGCCTGCGGCCAGGGCGGCGGTGGGGATCCGGGCCATGTTCGTGCCTCCGGTCGTTCGTACGGGTTTGCGATGGGTCGAGGCTAGCGCGAGCGTCTGGTGAGGCGGGCGCCCGCCAGGCCCAGGGTGATGACGGCGCCGCCGAGGACGCCGTCGGGGAGGGCGTGGCGGACGGAGGGCGGGAGCGCCGCCAGGACCCCCAGGATGATGAAGAAGGACACCGCGCAGCCCGCCAGTCCGACCAGCGCTTTGTTCAAGAAGGTGTTGGGCATGCCGCCGGCTCCGGTCCGTGCTCATCGGTGAGGGTGCTTCGCGACCGTTCAACGGCGCGGCGCGGTACGGCGATGCGGGTGGGGCCCGAGGACGCACGGAAGTCGGATTTGTCGCACACCCTCCGGATCTGCGGACCCGGCGTTTTCGGAACCTCCCCGGCGTACATTCGCTCTTGGAGACGGGCGATATGACCAGAGCCACCCCATCCGGCCCAAGGAGCTGCAAACGTGATCTGTTACGGATCGGCCGTCCTCGATCTCACCGACGAACTGGCCGACGCCTACGGCGAGGTCTTCTCCGCTCCGCCTTGGAACGAGGACGAAGAAACCATTCGCCAGTTCGCGGGGCGGCTGCAGGCCGACAGCCGTCGCGCCGGCTTCCGGGCCGCCTTCGTGCAGTCCGCCGCGGGCATCGACGGATTCGCCACCGCCTGGCTGACGCCCAAGGCCTTCCCCACGGACCGCGGCTACGGCCGGGTGGCCGCACAGCTCGGCCACCGGCGCGTGCAAGAGCTCCTGGTCGGGGCGCTGGAGATCGACGAGCTCGCCGTACGGCCCCACGCGCGCGGCAACGGCACCGGGCGAGCCCTCCTCGCCGAGATCACCGCCGATGCCCCCGAATCCCGCGCGTGGCTGCTGACCGCCCGCGCGGCCACCGACACCGTGGCCACCTACCGGCGCCTCGGCTGGCACGAGGTCACGCCGTTGGAGGGGACCGGGAACGCCGTCGTCGTCTTCCTCGCCCCGGACCACCCCTCGGCCTGAGTGTCGCGCCTCCCCGGCCGGGCATACCCGGCCCATGATCAATCGCATCGCGCAGCGCCAGCTGAACATGGCCACCTACCAGCAGCTCAGGCGGGCCGGGATCCCGTCCGGGACGATCACCGGACGCAGCCGCCCCGGAGGGCCTTGGCAACGGCTCCTGCCAAGGGTCTACCTGCTGCAGACCGGCCCCCCGGACGGCAGGCAGCACGCGCTGGCCGCCGTCCTGTACTCCGCCCACCCGACGGCCGATCCCCTCACCGGAGCCACCGCCGCGCTCACCGGCGGCGCCGCGCTCGCGCTCCTGGGGATCCGCGACGCCCCGCCGGATCCGCTGGACGTCCTCGTCCGCTCCCCGCGCTCGGTGGTCGCCGCCGGCCGGGTGCGGATCGGCTCCACCACCCGCTGGCCCGCGACCATCACCGTCTCCGGCGTGCCCTGCACCCGCCCGGTCCGGGCCGCGGCGGACTTCGCGGCCCGGGCGGACGACGCCGGTCTCGTGCGCTCCGTACTGGCCAACGTCGTCCAGGGCGGCTGGTGCCACCCGCACGACCTGCACGCCGAACTCCGTGCGGCCCGTCTCCACCGGCGCCCCGCAGTCCTGGCCGCCGCCTCCGAACTGGTCGCCGGGGTGCGCTCCATCGCCGAGGGCCGGGCCCGCGACACCCTGACCGCGACGGACCTGCCCGCCCCGCTCTGGAACGCCCGCCTCTACGGCCCGGACGGCGCCTTCCTCGCCAGCCCGGACGCGTACTGGCCGGACGAGGGCGTGGCGCTGGAGATCGACTCCGCCGAGTACCACTACACCCGCGACGCCTGGCAGGCGACCCTGCGGCGGCGCCTGCGGCTGGAGGCACACGGCGTACTGGTCGCCAGCACCACCCCCGCGATCTTCCGGGACGCCCCTGAGGAGGTGATCGCCGCGCTGCGGGCACTTCTCCAACTGGGTACGGAGCGCTCCGCGCCGGCGTCCGTCACGGCCCGCGGACACGCCCAACTGGAGCTGCCGCTCCCGGATCACGCCCCCAGGGCGCGGGAGGCCGTGTAGATCAGGAGGCCTGCCAGGGCGCCGACCACCGTGCCGTTGATGCGGATGAACTGAAGGTCGCGGCCGATGTGGGCCTCGATCTTGCGGGAGGTGTGCTCGGCGTCCCAGGCGGCGACCGTGTCCGTGATCAGCGAGGTGATCTCGGTCCGGTACGTGGTGACCACGTAGACGACCGCGCCCTCGATCCAGCCCTCCACCTTCGACTGGAGGCGGCCGTCGGTGGCCAGGCGGGTGCCGAGGGAGATGAGGGAGGAGCGGACGCGCAGGCGCAGTTCGCTGCGCTCGTCCTCCGCCGCCGAGATGATCATCGTACGGATGGCGGTCCAGGCGGAGGTGATCACGTCCTGGACCTCGTCGCGGGCGAGCAGCTCGGACTTCAGGCGCTCGACGCGCACACGGGTCTCGGTGTCCGACTGGAGGTCGGCCGCGAAGTCCGTCAGGAAGCGGTCCACCGCACCGCGCGCCGGGTGCTGCGGCATGTCCCGCATCTCGGTGACGAAGCGGAGCAGCTCCTTGTACACGCGCTCGCCGACCTTGCGGTCCACGAAACGCGGGGTCCAGCCGGGGGCTCCGCCCTGGACGGCGTCCGTGATCGAGCCCTCGTGCGTGACGAGCCAGTCGTGGGCCTTGGCGCAGATCAGATCGACGGCGCGGCGGTGGCCGCCCTGCGCGACGATCTTCTCCAGGGTCTTGCCGATGCCCGGGGCGATCTCCGCGGTCTCGGCGCGGCGGGTGACGGCCTCGCCGACGATCGCCTGCACGTCGGAGTCGCGCAGTACGGTCAGCGCCCCGCGCAGGGCGGTGGCGAGCTCCGCGGTGACGCGGTCCGCGTGGGCGGGCTCGGCCAGCCAGGCGCCGAGGCGGCCGCCGATACCGAGGGCGTGGAGGCGGGCCCTGACCACGTCGGAGGAGAGGAAGTTCTCGCCGACGAACTCCCCGAGGGAGACGCCGAGCTGGTCCTTCTTGGTCGGGATGATCGCGGTGTGCGGGATGGGCAGGCCGAGGGGGTGCCGGAAGAGGGCGGTGACGGCGAACCAGTCCGCGAGCGCGCCGACCATGCCGGCCTCGGCGGCGGCCGCGACGTAGCCGGCCCAGGCGCCGGCGCCCCAGGCGTGCGTGGCGATCTTGGCCAGTACGTAGACCAGCGCGACCAGCAACAGGAGGCCGGTCGCGGTGGCCTTCATCCGGCGGACACCGCGGCGGCGCTCCTCGTCGGCGGCGCTGAAGACGAAACCGGGCGGGGTGGTTGCTGGGGCGGTGCCGATTCCTTGGCCGGTGCCGGTTCCCTGGCGGGGGCCGGTCCCTGGGTCGGTGCCGGTTCCCTGGCGGGGGCCGGTCCCTGGGCCGGTGCCGTTCCCCAGGCCGGTGCCGTTCCCCGGGCGGGGGCCGTCCCCCGGGGCGGTGCCGTTCCCCCGGCCGGTGCCGTTCCCCGGGCGGGGGCCGTCCCCCGGGGCGGTGCCGTTCCCCCAGCCGGTGCCGTTCCCCCGGCCGGTGCCGTTCCCCGGGCCGGGGCCGTTTCCCCAGTCGGGGCCGTTGTTCTCGCCTCCGGCTGTGGTGCGGTTCGTCACGTGCTCCTGCCTTCCCCCGGGGGCGCCGGTTTTGTCTGCATAGCATCCGACTCCTGGGAGGCCCGGGGAGTTCCCGCCACGCCCTTTCGCTCCCGCGAGGGGACACGTTCCCCTCAAAGATCCGGGGCTCTGCCCCGGGCCCCGCTCCTCAATCGCCGGAGGGGCTTGGTTTTCCTGGGCCGGGGGCTTCGATCGTGCGGGTCGGTCCGCGGCGGCCCTCCGGGGCGACTCCTCGTCGTCGCGCCTGCGGCCGCAGCAAGACCGCTGAACGAGGTTGCGCGCTCCTCCTGCGGGGACGCCCCTGCGCGCCCCCGCTCCCCCCACACCTGCCACCACCCCTGGGGCGAAGCCTCCACCCCCTGGGGCGAGGGTGGAGGGGTCACCTGGCACCAGCCGCCCTGGGGCGGGTGTAGGGGTTCACCCGTCAGCACCCACCCCTGGGGCCCGGGGGGAGGGGTCACCGCCCCCTGGGCCGGGGTGGAGTGGTCGGGGTGGGGACCCGCAGGAGGGTCCCCGCAGGAGGAGCGCGCAACCACCCTCCCCATCGCACTGCGGCCGCAGGCGCGACGACGAGGAGTCACTCCGGAGGGGCACCGCCCCGACCACTCCACCCCGGCCCAGCCACACCCCAGCCCCGCCGGCGATTGAGGCGCGGGGTCCGGGGCGGAGCCCCGGCAACGGCACCGTCCCGACCGCTCCACCCCGGCCCAGCCACACCCCAGCCCCGCCGGCGATTGAGGCGCGGGGTCCGGGCCGGAGCCCCGGCAACGGCACCGCCCCGACCACTCCACCCCGGCCCAGCCACACCCCAGCCCCGCCGGCGATTGAGGCGCGGGGGCGCGGGGGCGGAGCCCCCGAAACGGCGCCGCACCGGCCACTCCACCCCCGGCCCAGGAACACCCGGCGGGGCTACAGCTCCTTGCGGAGCGACGGGCCCTCGCCATCCAGGCGCTTCGGCGCCTTCGGCGGCTTCGGTGTCTTCGGGGGTTTGACCCTGACGTCCACCCCGCCCCAGAACGCGAAGCCCGTCACGATCACTCGCGGCGCGTCGAGGTCGGCCCGTTCGCCGCCGAGCCGCTGGTCGAAGCCGCCCATGATGCCGATGCCCCGCACGTCCACGGCCACGCCCGGCGGCACGATGATCTGGATGCCGCCCATGATCGCCACGCAGTTGATCACGACCTCGCGCTGCGCGAAGTCCGCCTCCCGCAGGTCCAGCTCCCCGCCGCCCCAGAACGCCACCGCGTCGAAGCGCGCCGGGACCGTCCACCGGCCCTTGCGCTGGAAGCCCGACATGATCGCCACGGCCGTCGAGGAGGTCCCCGCGCCCCCGATGCGGGACGGCCACGCCGTACCGGAGCCCGGTCCCGGGCCCGGGACCGCGACCGGGCCCGCGACCGGCGCCGCCGCGCCCACCGCCGGCAAGTCCCGTGTCAGCGGCTCCAGTTCCGCGTACGTACGCGACTTGTACGCAGCCTCCAGCCGCTCCTCGAACTCCTCCATGTCGAGCCGGCCCTCGGCCAGGCCGTCCCGCAGTCGCTCCACCACCCGCTCACGGTCGGCATCGGACGCCCTCAGCTCCGGCAACGGCCTCCCCGGCCGCTCGTCCTCACTCATGCGGACCAGACTATGCAGGGATCGGCGCCAGCAGTACGGGGTGGACCCGGAGTTGTACCCGGAGGCCGACCCCGGATTTCCCCCTACGTCCCGCCCCGGGGGGCCTCACCCCCGCCCCGCGTACATCCGCGCGATCACGTCCTCGATGTCCGGCTCCCGCACCGACAGGTCCACCAACGGGTACTCCGCCGCCACCGCCGCCACCAGCGGCGCCGCCGACGCCCCCGCCGGGAACGCCAGCCACTGCCGCGGGCCCTCCACCTTCACCACCCGCGCGCCCGCCACCTCGATCGGCGCGAACTCCCGCTCCAGGTCGACCACGAGCGTCCGTTCGGCCTCCGCCACCGAACCCGCGGCGTGCAGCCCGCCCAGCGGGCCGTCGTACATCAGCCGCCCGTGGTCGATCACCATCACCCGCTCGCACAGCTGCTCGATGTCCTGGAGGTCGTGCGTGGTCAGCAGCACCGTCGTGCCCAGCTCCTCGTTCAACTGCCGCAGGAACCCCCGCACCTTCGCCTTGCTCACCACGTCCAGGCCGATCGTCGGCTCGTCCAGGTACAGCACGTCCGGATCGTGCAGCAGCGCCGCCGCGATGTCCCCGCGCATCCGCTGCCCCAGCGACAGCTGCCGCACCGGTACCTCCAGCAGATCCGCCAGGTCCAGCCGCTCCACGCAGCGCTCCAGGTTCGCCCGGAACCGCGCCTCCGGGATCCGGTACATCCGCCGCATCAGCCCGTACGAGTCCCTCAGCGGCAGGTCCCACCACAGTGTGGTCCGCTGCCCGAACACCACTCCGATCCGGTGCGCCAGCCGCATCCGCTCCCGCGCCGGATCGATGCCCGCGACACGCAGCCGGCCGCCGCTCGGGGTCAGGATCCCGGTCAGCATCTTGATCGTCGTCGACTTCCCGGCACCGTTCGGCCCGATGTAACCGACCACCTCACCGCGGGCCACCTCGAAGCTGATCCCGTCCACAGCCCTGACCTGGCGTTTCTCCCGGCGCAGCGGGCCCACCCGGCGCCTCACCTCGAAGACCTTCTCGACCCCGTCCAATGAGATCAGCACGTCTCGCGCATCCCGCACAGCTAGCTCCCCGTACTCCGGTACGAACGGACACCCGCGCGCCACGCCAGCGACGCGGGCAGGAACACCACGAAGGCCACCAGCGGGCTCAGGTACGCGACCCACCCCGGCAGCCCCAGCGGGTCGGGCCGCCCCAGCACGTACAGCGCGGGCAGCCAGTTGACGAAGGCCAGCGGCACGATGAAGGTCACCGCGCGCAGCAGGTCCTTCGCGAACACCGTCGGCGGGTACTGCAGCATCGTGTTCCCGCCGTACGTGAAGGAGTTCTGCACCTCCGCCGCGTCCCCCGCCAGGAACTGGAACGCCGCCCCCGCCACCATCACCGCACCGAAGATCCCCGCCCCCGACACGATCATCACCGGCACCAGCAGCACCTTGCCCGCGGTCCAGTCCAGCTCCGCCGACAACTGCCACAGCGCCCAGCCCAGCACCCCCAGCCCCTGCGCCACCCGCCCCAGCCTGCGCAGCGCGAACCGGTCCGCCGCCACCTGCGCGAGCACCGGAACCGGACGCACCAGCATCGTGTCCAGCGACCCGTCCCGGATCCGGACCCCGATGCGGTCCGTATTGCCGATCAGCAGGTCCGCCAGGCCCAGGGAGGCCGAGGCCGTCCCGTACAGCAGGGCGGTCTCGGGCAGCGTGAAACCGCCCAGCACGTCCACGTGGGAGAACATGATGGAGATCGCGACGAAATCGAGGAGGGTGATCGCCGCGTTCCCGAAGACTGACAGGAGGAAGGACGTCCGGTACGTCATCGTCGACCGGATCCACATCCGCACGATCAGCCCGTAGCCCCGCACCCCCTCCACCGCCCGGCCGCGCCGCCGAGGCTCCCCGGGCGTGGAACCCGCCGCGGCCCGCCCGCCGTCCGGATCCGACCCCGACCCCGATCCCGATCCCGGCCCCGGCCCCGGCTCCGGCTCCCGCTCCACCAGCGCCGTCTCAGCCACCCTGCACCACCACCTTGCGCGTCGCCGCCGACTGCAACACCCTCCCCACGCCCAGCAGTACGACCGCCCAGCCGGCCTGGAACCCCAGCGCCCGCACCACGCTCCCCGCCCCCGCGTGCCGGCCCATCAGCACGTCGATCGGGACCTGCAGGATCGCCGACCACGGCAGCACCCGCACGAACTCGCCGAAGCCGCCCGGGAAGACGGTCAGCGGCAACAGCATCCCCGAGAAGAAAATCGTGACCACGGTCGCCACGAGGTTGATCCCCGACCCGTCCATCAGCCAGAACGCCATCAGCCCCAGCAGATAGCGCACCGCGAAACTCACCACCAGCCCGAGCCCGACCGACACCAGGAACAACGCCCAGCGCACCGGATCACCGGGCAGCGCCAGCGTGAAGACCAGCGAACCCGCCACCACCGGCAGCACCCCGCGCCCCACCAACTGGAAGCCCGCCCGGCCCAAGTCCGAGGCCAGCCACCACATCTGGAGGTCGGCGGGCCGGTACAGGTCCACCGCGATGTCACCCGTACGGACGCGCTCCTGGATCTCCTCCTGGAAACCGCCGCCGAGCAACGCCGCGGCGGCCAGCAGCGCCTGGCTCACCCACACGAAGGTCAGGGCCTGCGCCTGGTCGTACCCCCCGAGGCCGGGACGCTCGTCCCACAGCGCGATGTACGTGTACGCGACGATGAAACCGAAGACGGTGTTGGTGAACACCCCGGCCGCGGTCGCCGTCCCGTACGTCGCGTAGCGCCGGAACCCGCCCGCGGCCACCGCCAGGTAGAGGCCCACTCGCTGACGCACCGTATCCCTCCCATGCCCAGGTCGTTCCTACGTCGGCCAAAGCGCGCGAGCTTAGTGCGGAGGGGCGATCCACGCGACCGATTTACGCCCGTCCGGAGCGGAATCACCGGCCATCGGGTAGACACAACGAGGTACAGAAGTGGATATTTCGAACGGCGTCGAGGAGTCCCTGGAGATGAGCGACCAGTCACCACCCCCGGGCTGGACCCCTCGCGACCCGGACTCCCCCGACGGACAACAGCAGCCGCCGCAGCCACCGCGGCCGACACGAGCGCAGCCCGGCGGCGGGCCCGGCGGCAGACCCGGCGGGAAGCCCCGCCGCCAACGCACCGGCCGGCGTCGCCTCCTCCCCACCTGGCGCATGCTCCTGGGCGCCGTACTCCTCCTCGCCCTCCTGCTCGGCGGCGCCCTCGTCGCCGGCTACCTCCTGGTGGACATCCCGCCCGCCAACTCCGCCGCCACCGCCCAGTCCAACGTGTACCTCTACTCCGACGGCTCCCAGCTAGCCCGCGACGGCGAGGTCAACCGCGTCAACGTCCCGCTCTCGCAGATCCCCCGCACCGTCCAGGAAGCCGTACTCGCCGCCGAGGACCGGGACTTCTACTCCGAGCGGGCGGTCGACCCCAAGGCGATGCTCCGCGCCGCCTGGAACACGGCCACCGGCAAGGGCACCCAGTCCGGCTCCACCATCACCCAGCAGTACGTCAAGAACTACTACCTGGGCCAGGAACAGACCATCAAACGCAAGGTCAAGGAGTTCTTCATCGCGATCAAACTCGGTCGCGAGAAGTCGAAGGACTACATCCTCGAGGGCTACCTCAACACCAGCTACTTCGGCCGCAACGCCTACGGCATCCAGGCCGCCGCCCAGGCCTACTACGGCAAGGACGTCGGCAGGCTCACCACCGCCGAGGGCGCCTACCTCGCCACCCTCCTCAACTCCCCCAGCGCCTTCGACGTCGTCTCCCACCCCCAGAGCCGCGACCGCGCACTCGCCCGCTGGAACTACGTACTCGACGGCATGGTCAAGAAGGACTGGATGCCGGCCGCCGAACGCGCGGCCACCAGGTTCCCCGAACCGGGCAAGGTCCGCCCCGCCGCCGGACTGTCCGGTCAGCGCGGCTACCTCGTCGAAGCCATCAAGGACTACATCACCGACAACAAGATCCTCGACGAGAAGACCCTCGCCGAAGGCGGCTACCGGATCACCACCACCATCGACAGGCGCCGCCAGAACGCCTTCGTGGACGCCGTCAACACCCAGGTCATCAGCAAGCTCGAACCGGAAACCCGCAAGGCCGACCGCTACGTGCGCGCCGGAGGCGTCTCCATCGACCCCTCCAACGGCAAGGTCGTCGCCATGTACGGCGGCATCGACTACACCAAGCAGTTCGTGAACAACGCGACCCGCCACGACTACCAGGTCGCCTCCACCTTCAAGCCGTTCGTCTTCGCGGCCGCCGTCGAGAACGACTCCCGCACCCAGGACGGCCGCCGCATCACCCCGTACACGATCTACAACGGCGACAACAAGCGCCGCGTCGTCGGCAGCCGGGTCCCCTACGCCCCCGAGAACGAGGGCCAGGTCTCCTACGGGAACATCACCGTCAACACCGCCACCGACCTCTCCGTCAACGCCGTCTTCGCCCAGATGGTCGTCGACGTCGGCACGGTGAAGGTAAAGAAGACCGCCGTCGACCTCGGCATCCCCGAGGACACCCCGAACTTCGTCCTCGGTCCGGCCATGGCGCTGGGCACCATGCAGGCCAGCGTCCTCGACATGACCCAGGCGTACGCCACCCTCGCCGACCACGGCCACCGCACCCCGTACACCTTCCTGGAGAAGATCACCAAGGAGGACGACACCATCGGCCTCCCCGAGCGCCCCCGCACCCAGGCCGTCAGCCGCGAGTCCGCCGACACCACCACTTCCATGCTGGTCAGCGTCGTCGACAACGGCACCGGCACCGCGGCCCTCGCCGCCGGCCACCCGGCGGCCGGCAAGACCGGCACCGCCGAACTGGACCGCTCGGCCTGGTTCGCCGCCTACACCCCGAACCTGGTCACGGTCGTCGCGATGATGGGCCAGGATCCCGACACCGGAACCCTCGAATCCCTCTACGGCGCCCTCGGCGAAGCCCGCATCGGCGGAGGCGGCTATCCGGCCCGCATCTGGGCCGCCTACACGAAGACCGCCCTGGAGGGCACCGAACCCGAGGACTTCGACCTCGAACTCCAGCCGGGCGCGGTCCCGCCCCCGCCCTCGCCCAGCTTCGAGCCGACCGCACCGGAGGAGGAGACCCCGGAGGAACCCTTCCCGAGCCGCCCTGGCCGCCCGAACCGGCCCAAGCCCCCGAACGCGACCAACGGCCAGAACCAGGGCGGGCAGAACAACGGCGGCCAGAACCAGGGCGGCCAGAACAACGGAGGCCAGGACAACGGGGGCCAGAACAACGGGGGCCAGACGCAGGGCGGGCAGAACAACGGAGGCACCACCACCGGCACCCAGGGCGGCACCACCCAGGGCACCGACGCCGGCGCCGACGCGGGAACAGGCGCGGGAGCGGGGGCAGCGGCCCGCCGCCCCCCGCCGTCCGCGTTCCTGGAGTGACCCTGTCCCTGCCGCCTAGTGACCGGAGGTGGCCTTCAGCCCCACCACGGCCACCAGCAGCAGGCTGATGAAGAAGATCCGGGCGGCGGTGACGGGCTCACCCAGCACCGCCATACCGAGCACGGCCGCACCGGCGGCGCCGATGCCGACCCACACCCCGTACGCGGTACCGATGGGGAGGGTCTTCGCGGCGTACGACAGCAGCACCATGCTGGCGACGATCCCGGCACCCGTGAACACACTGGGCCACAGCCGGGTGAAACCCTCGGTGAACTTCATGCCGATCGACCAGCCGACCTCGAGCAGGCCTGCGACGAGAAGAAGAACCCATGCCATGACGGCACCTCCGGGACGACGAGAAATCGAGCGGTACGGGGGTGCGTCGTCTTGTCCTTGACCCGGTACGGCGCGTCTCGTCGGGGTTCTCCTCCACCGTAGCAAAGCAGCACGAAAGGGGCCGGTGATCTCGATCACCGGCCCCTTCCGCCTACGTTTCCGCCTACAGGTACAACCCGGTGGAGTCCGTGGACCCCTCCAGCCGCTCCGCGGCCACCGCGTGCAGGTCCCGCTCGCGCATCAGCACGTACGTGGCCCCCCGCACCTCGACCTCGGCCCGGTCCTCGGGGTCGTACAGCACCCGGTCGCCCGGCTCGACGGACCGTACGTTCTGCCCGACCGCGACCACCTCGGCCCAGGCCAGCCGCTTGCCGACCGCGGCCGTCGCCGGAATCAGGATCCCGCCGCCCGAGCGGCGCTCGCCCTCAGGCAGGTCGGACTTCACGAGCACGCGGTCGTGGAGCATGCGGATGGGCAGCTTGTCGTGGGTGGTGTTCTCGCTCACGCCTCGAACTTACCTGCCCGCGCCCGCCCTGTACTCCGGAGGGTCATCCCCGCCTACGGCGCGCCGACACCACGATCAGCCCGACCAGGCCCACGGCGACCAGCGCGACGGGCACGATCCGGTCCAGGCGCGGGGCGCCGTTCTCGTCGCGCATCCCCGCCTGCACGTCGCTGACGCACCGGTTCACGGCGGCGAAGGCACGCCCGGCCGTGTGGTCGACGGTCGAGGCGACCCTGGCCTTCGCGTCCCCGATGATCGTGCTCGGGTGCATGCGCACGCCGATCTCGTCGAGCGTCTCGGCGAGCTGCTCGCGGCGGCGGACGATGTCCGCCTCGATCTGTGCGGGGGTCCTGGCTTCCGGCACCGCGCTGCCTCCGTCGTCGTTTCGTTCGTCGTGTCCCGCATGGGGCGTAGTGCCCCATGGACTCATCGTCAGCTTAGTCTCGTTGCACAACGATGCTGGTGCCCTCCCGAGGAGACTCTTGACATGAGCGAGCGACTGCAGCCGGGCGACACCGCCCCGGCCTTCACCCTGCCCGACGCGGACGGCAACGAGGTCTCGCTCGCCGACCACAAGGGCCGCAAGGTGATCGTGTACTTCTACCCGGCGGCCCTCACCCCGGGCTGCACGAAGCAGGCCTGCGACTTCACGGACAACCTGGACGTGCTGGCCACGGCCGGCTACGACGTCATCGGCGTGTCCCCGGACAAGCCGGAGAAGCTGGCGAAGTTCCGGGAGCAGGAAAACCTGAAGGTCACGCTGGTCGGCGACCCGGAGAAGGCCGTACTGGAGGCCTACGGCGCGTTCGGCGAGAAGAAGCTGTACGGCAAGACGGTGACGGGCGTCATCCGCTCGACGGTGGTCGTGGACGAGGAGGGCAAGGTGGAACACGCCTTCTACAACGTCAAGGCCACGGGCCACGTAGCCAAGATCATCAAGGACCTGGGCATCTGACCCCGCCCTCCCGCCGAAGCGGCCCGCACCATGATCCGGTGCGGGCCGCCGCGTTTATCGGACGATGCCACCCGTAACCGTCCGACTATCGGTCCGTTACTCCGTACGAGGGCCGCACGCGCGGCCGACAGGGGGGAAGTGATGGCAGTCCGATACACCCGTGAGCTGCTGGAAGCCGCAGCGCGCGAGACGAATAGCTGGGACGACGCCGTCCGGTGGTGCGGCGGCACGCCGACCAGCGGCAGCAGGCGTTATCTGCGGGCGAAGATGCGAGAGGCAGGAATCGACTGTTCGCACTTCCCCGCGAAGTGGGCACGCCACTCGGAGGAGCGGCTCCGGGAGCTGGTGGCCGAGTCGACGTCCCTCTCGGAGGTGATCGGCCGCCTCGGCATCAGCAATGTCGGCGGCAACCAGACGCACATCGCGCGACGGATCGCGGCTCTCGGGATCGACACCTCACACTTCGTCGTGGGCCGAAGGCGCCCCAAGGGCGCTTTGGGGCCGGTCCTCTCGGTCAGAGACCCGAAGGACGGGAGGGTTCCGGGTCTGCGCCTACGACGAGAGCTGCTGAAGGCCGGCGTTCTCGAGGAGTGCGCCGAGTGCGGCGTGGGCCCGGTATGGAACGACAGGCCGCTCAAGCACGAGGTCGATCACATCAACGGCGAGTGGTGGGACAACCGGCGCGAAAACCTCCGCCTCCTGTGCCCCAATTGCCATGCGGCCACTGACACGTACCGCGGCCGCAAGGCGAGGCGGGCCGCATGAGCGAAGTCAGGTACACGCAGGACCTGCTGAGCCGGACCGCGCCGCAGGCCACCAGCCTGGTGGACCTCATGAGGCTTCTCGGCACCCCGCTCCTGGCCGGCCCTCGCCGGTACCTGCGGAACAGGCTGGCCCACTATGGCATCGACACGTCCCACTTCGTCGACGAGCCGCTGCCCGAGCGGGTCCGCCAGCGCTACACGGAGGAGCGACTCCGGGACGCCGCCGCCCATTCCGACAGCATCGAGGGCATGCTCGCCTACATGGGCGTCGAGCCGTACAACAGCGCCCGCGTCCATATCGCCAAGCTCCTCAACCGGTTCGGGATAGACACCTCGCACTTTCCCCGTCGGGACGACCCTTCGCGACGCCGTCTCTTCGATCTGACGGTGATCGGGCCTGCGGTTGCCGACTCGCAGAGTATGGCGGGGGTCATGCGCGCTCTCGGTCGCCACCCGCTTGACGGTGCCGGCCGGGCGAGAGCCAGGCGGAGCATCGAGGAATACGGGCTGTCGACAGAGCACTTCACCGGCCAGGGGCACTGCATCGGCCGCTCTTCCCCCTTGCGGATGCCGCCGTCGTACATCCTGAGGCGGCTGGAGACCGGCTCCGCGCGCACCAAAACGACGATGCTGCGGCGAGCCCTCGACGACCTCGGGGTGCCGCACGTCTGCGCGGAGTGCGGGACCGGGGACGAGTGGCGCGGACGGCGGCTCGTCCTGGAGATCGACCATGTGAACGGTGATCGGCTGGACAATCGCCAGGAGAACCTCCGCTATCTGTGTCCTTCCTGCCACAGCCAGACTCCGACCTTCGCCAAGCGATCAAGGACGGCCATCCCATCGCAACGATCTCCCTCCGACCAGTAAGCTGAGCGGGCGGGTCCGTACCCCAGCTGGCCAGAGGGCGCCGGTTTAGGTCCGGTGTGTCGTGGGTTCGAGTCCCACCGGGCCCACAGCAACGGCCGGTCATCGTACGAGGTGACCGGCCGTAGGCATACCCGGCGTCAGCGCAGCAGTGCGCGGACGAACGGGACCAGGGCTCGGAACGCCTGCCCCCGGTGGGAGATCGCGTTCTTCTCCTCCGCCGTCATCTCCGCGCACGTCCGCGTCTCCCCCAGCGGCTGGAGGATCGGGTCGTAGCCGAAGCCGCCCGTGCCCGACGGGGTGTGGCGCAGGGTGCCCGGGAGGCGGCCTTCGACCACGCGTTCCGTGCCGTCCGGGAGGGCGAGGGCCGCCGCGCAGGCGAAGTGGGCGCCGCGGTGTTCGTCGGCGATGTCGCCGAGCTGGGCCAGGAGGAGGTCGAGGTTGGCCTTGTCGTCGCCGTGGCGGCCCGCCCAGCGGGCGGAGAAGATGCCCGGGGCGCCGTTCAGGACGTCCACGCAGAGGCCCGAGTCGTCGGCGACCGCCGGCAGGCCAGTGGCCCGGGCCAGGGCGTGGGCCTTGAGGAGGGCGTTCTCGGCGAACGTGACGCCTGTTTCCTTGACGTCCGGGATCTCCGGGTACGCGTCCGCGCCGACCAGCTCGTGCGGCAGGCCGGCGTCGGACAGGATGGCGTGGAGTTCTGCGACCTTGCCCGCGTTGCGGGTGGCCAGGATGAGGCGGGGCGGCGTCGAGGTCATGGCCCCATTATCCGGGGGTGCAGACCTTCGAGAGTTCGGAGGCCGCGTCGGCGACCGGCGTGATGTCCGGGGTCGCGTTGCCCTGTTCGATGGCGGTGCGGACGTTCTTGACGGCCGTGTTCATCGAGTTGATGGCCTTGCTGAGGTCGGCGTTGTCCGTCTGGTCGCCGATCTTCTTGAGGTTCGCCTCGATCTGGTTGAGCGCGTTCTGGGCGTCCTGCGGGCTGTTGCCGGCGTTGGAGACGGCCTGCTGGAGGTCGTTCGCGCCGTCCGTGATGGCGACCGCCGTGTTCGCGCAGTCCATCGCCGTGGAGATCGCGTCACAGGAGGTGAGGGCGGGGATGGTGAGGGCGGCTGCCAGCGTGACTGCGGCTATGCGGAGCTTGCCGGGCTTCATGTTTACGGTCCCCCCAGGGGTGTGGATACGTGGACGGGCGCGCGGCTTCGACACCGTGCGCCCGTACCCTGCCAGACGCCGGACCGGACGCCTACAGTTCCAGCCCTGCGGTTCCAGCCCGGCAGCTCCAGCCCTGCGGTTCCAGCCCGGCGGTTCCAGCCCTACCGTTCCAGCTGCAGCGCGCTCAGCTGGATGGCCTGGAGGTCCGCGCAGCCGCCGGCGGCCAGGTCCAGGAGGGCGTTGAGTTCCTTGCGGTCGAAGGGCTCGCCCTCGGCCGTGCCCTGGACCTCGACGAAGCGGCCGTCGCCGGTGCAGACCACGTTCATGTCGGTCTCGGCGCGTACGTCCTCCTCGTAGCAGAGGTCGAGGAGGGGGACGCCGTCGACGATGCCGACGCTGACGGCGGCGACGGTGTCGGTGAGCGGCTTGCGGCCGGCCTTGATGAGCTTCTTCTTCTGGCCCCAGGCGATGGCGTCGGCGAGGGCGACGTAGGCGCCGGTGATGGCGGCGGTGCGGGTGCCGCCGTCGGCCTGGAGTACGTCGCAGTCCAGGACGATGGTGTTCTCGCCGAGGGCCTTGTAGTCGATCACGGCGCGCAGCGAGCGGCCGATGAGGCGGGAGATCTCGTGGGTGCGGCCGCCGATCTTGCCGCGGACGGATTCGCGGTCGCCGCGGGTGTTGGTGGAGCGGGGCAGCATCGAGTACTCGGAGGTGACCCAGCCTTCGCCGCTGCCCTTGCGCCAGCGCGGGACGCCTTCGGTGAAGGAGGCGGTGCAGAAGACCTTGGTGTCTCCGAAGGAGATGAGGACGGAGCCCTCGGCGTGCTTGCTCCATCCGCGTTCGAGGGTGACCGGGCGGAGCTGTTCGGGCGTGCGGCCGTCGATGCGAGACATGGCGTCGAGCCTAGTCCCTGCGGGGGAACGGCGAAGACCCCGTTCGGGTGCGCGCGGCATCCGTACGGGGTCCTCGGGGGTGCTTCAGTGCGCCCGGCTCCCCTGGGAGCCGGCGTCAGGGCTCACATCATGTCTTCGATGTCGGCGGCGATCGGGTCGGCGTCGGTGCCGATGACGACCTGGATGGCCGTGCCCATCTTCACGACGCCGTGGGCGCCGGCGGCCTTGAGGGCGGCTTCGTCGACGAGGTCGGGGTTGATGACCTCGGTGCGCAGGCGCGTGATGCAGCCCTCGACCTCTTCGATGTTCTCGATACCGCCGAGCCCGGCGACGATCTTCTCAGCCTTGGTGGCCATGTGTTTCTCCCTGAGTCATACGAAGAACGAGTCTCGGCGGCACCGATGCGGTCCGTTTCGTCACCGTAACGCACGGTTGGCCCATCTTCGCGGGCGCGCGTCCACTGTCTGACGAATCATGACGATCAGCAGCAACCTGCCCCACAACTGGTCTACACCAGTGTGCCGCACGTGCCGCGACAGCCAAAAACGGGCCGGTCAGGGAGGACGCGGATGAGCGCGAGCAGCGCCGCAGGAGCGCCACAGGCGACGCCGGAGACGAAGTGGTGGAACGGGCTGTTCCAGGGGCTGCAGAAGATGGGGCGCAGCCTCCAGCTCCCGATCGCCGTGCTGCCCGCGGCGGGCATCCTGAACCGGCTGGGGCAGCCGGACGTCTTCGGTTCCAAGGGGCTGGGCTGGGACGATGTCGCCAAGATCATGGCGGGCGCGGGCGGCGCGCTGCTCGACCCCGACCTCGGCCTGCCCCTCCTCTTCTGCATCGGCGTCGCCATCGGCATGGCCAAGAAGGCGGACGGCTCGACCGCCCTGGCGGCGGTGACCGGCTTCCTCGTCTACCGCGGGGTGCTGCACGCGTTCCAGAAGCCGTGCCCGGCGGGTACCAAGGACATCGGCGGCGGCTGCCTGGGGCCGAACGACACGTTCGTCTCGTACACGTACCAGAATCCCGGCGTCTTCGGCGGCATCATCATGGGCCTGCTGGCGGCCTGGTTCTGGCAGCGCTACCACCGGGTGAAGCTGGTGGACTGGCTGGGCTTCTTCAACGGGCGGCGGCTCGTCCCGATCATCATGTCCTTCGTGGCGATCGGTTTCGCCGTGATCTGCCTGTGGGTCTGGCCGCCGGTCGGTGACGCGCTGGAGAGCTTCTCGGACTGGCTGGTGGGCCTGGGCTCCTGGGGGGCGGGCATCTTCGGCGTCGCGAACCGCGCGCTGCTGGTGATCGGCCTGCACCAGTTCCTGAACGTGCCGGTGTGGTTCCAGTTCGGCAGCTACACCACGCCGGACGGGAAGACCGTGCACGGTGACATCAACATGTTCCTGAACGGCGACCCGGATGCGGGCATGTTCCTCTCGGGCTTCTTCCCGATCATGATGTTCGCCCTCCCGGCGGCGGCCCTGGCCATGACGCACTGCGCGAAGCCGCTGCGGCGCAAGGAGATCGGCGGTCTGATGCTGTCGGTGGGCCTGACCTCGTTCGTCACGGGCATCACGGAGCCGCTGGAGTACTCGTTCCTGTTCGTGGCGCCGGCGCTGTACGTGGTCCACGCGGTGCTGACGGGTGTGTCGATGGCGGTGACGTGGGCGCTGGGCGTGCACGACGGGTTCAGCTTCTCGGCGGGCCTGATCGACTACGTCATCAACTGGGGGCTGGCGACGAAGCCGTGGCTGATCATCCCGATCGGCCTGTGCTTCGCGGTCGTCTATTACGTGATCTTCCGTTTCGCGATCACGAAGTTCGACATTCCGACGCCGGGGCGGGAGTCGGACGAGGAGATCGCGGCGATGCAGGCGGAGAACACCAAGGCGTAGGCGCCCGTACGGCGGGCGGGCCCTTCGGCCCGCGTCGAAGGCCCTCGGACCACCGGTTCCGGGGGCCTTTGCCATGTCCGGATGTCCGGCGGGCCCGACAGGGGGCGGCGACACGCCGAGTGTGGTGTAGACCACAGGAAATCGAAGGTTCCTTATCTATCCCTCACCGTGCTACAACTGGTCTACACCACCGATTGGTGTAGACCACGCGGGCCCGGGCGCGGATGCGCGCTCCGGCCCCGGGCCACCTTTCCGAGACGTCGCCATCCCCCTTCTTTGTCCCCGGGCGGCGCCTTGCCCAATGGAGGAACCACATGTCCACAGCGACGGCTGCGGAAAAGAAGAAGGGCGCTGGCGTGATGGCCGTCATGCAGCGCATCGGCCGGAGCCTCATGCTCCCCGTTGCCGTGCTGCCTGCCGGCGCGCTCCTGCTCCGCCTGGGCGCGGACGACATGCTCGGGAAGGACACCTTCCCGACTTTCGTCAACAAGATCGCCGGCTACATGGCCGCCGGTGGTGGCGCGATCCTCGACAACATGGCGCTGCTGTTCGCCGTGGGCATCGCGATCGGCTTCGCGAAGAAGTCGGACGGCTCCACCGCCCTGGCCGCCGTCACCGGTTACCTGGTCTTCCAGAAGGTCCTCGCGACCTTCACCGACAGCAACCTGCCGAAGGTGGCGAAGGTCGTCGGCGGCAAGATCGTCGAGGTGGACGCCCCGGTCAACGCCGGTGTGCTCGGCGGTGTCGTGATGGGCATCATCACCGCCCTGCTCTACCAGAAGTTCTACCGGACCAAGCTGCCGGACTGGGCGGGCTTCTTCGGCGGCCGCCGCCTGGTTCCGATCCTCTCCGCCTTCGCGGGTCTGGTCACCGGCATCGTCTTCGGTCTCATCTGGCCGGTCCTCGGCTCCGCCCTGCACGGCTTCGGTACCTGGCTGACCGGCTCGGGCGCCGTCGGCGCGGGCCTCTTCGGTGTCGCCAACCGTGCGCTGATCCCGATCGGCATGCACCACCTCCTGAACTCCTTCCCGTGGTTCCAGGCCGGCTCCTTCGACACCCCGACCGGTGCCGTCCACGGTGACATCGGCCGCTTCCTCGCCGGTGACCCGACCGCCGGACAGTTCATGACCGGCTTCTTCCCGATCATGATGTTCGCCCTCCCTGCGGCCTGCCTCGCGATCGTCCACTGCGCCCGCCCCGAGCGCCGCAAGGTCGTCGGCGGCATGATGTTCTCCCTCGCGCTCACCGCCTTCGTGACCGGTGTGACCGAGCCGATCGAGTTCACCTTCATGTTCATCGCCCCGGTCCTCTACGCGATCCACGCGGTCCTCACCGGTGTCTCCATGGCGCTGACCTGGGCCCTCGGCATGCGCGACGGCTTCGGCTTCTCCGCCGGTGCGGTCGACTTCCTGCTGAACCTCGGCATCGCCGACAACCCGTGGGGCCTGGCCGGTGTCGGCCTGTGCTTCGCGGCGGTCTACTACTTCGTCTTCCGCTTCGCGATCACCAAGTGGAACCTCCCGACGCCGGGCCGCGAGTCCGACGAGGAGCTCGCCGAGCTGGCGAAGGCCGAGGCCAAGTAGGCCTCACCGCCCGTACGACGGAGCCCCCGCTCTCCCGGAAGGGAGGGCGGGGGCTTTCGCGTGGGTACGTACGTGCGTGCGTGCGAGGGCTGCTCAGACCTCGTAGACCGCGCCCGCGTACGCCAGGTCGACGCGGCCGTCGAAGGCGGCGCGGGCGTCGGCCAGGTTCTGCTGGGGGTCCGTCCACGGCGGGATGTGGGTGAGGACGAGCCGCCCGACACCGCCCGCGTGCGCGTACTCGCCGGCTTCCCGGCCGTTGAGGTGCAGGTCCGGGATGTCCTCCTTGCCGTGCGTGAAGGAGGCCTCGCACAGGAAGAGGTCGGTGCCCTCGGCGAGGCGGGCCAGCTCGGGGCAGGTGCCCGTGTCACCGGAGTACGTCAGCGAGCGGCCGCCGTGCTCGACGCGGATCCCGTACGCCTCCACGGGGTGGCTCACCCGCTCGGTGCGGACCTGGAACGGGCCGATCTCGAAACTGCCGGGCTTCAGGGTCCGGAAGTCGAAGACCTCGCTCATCGAGCGCTCGTCGGGGACGTCGTCGTACGCGGTCGTCAGGCGCTTCTCGGTGCCCTCGGGACCGTAGACGGGGATGGTGCCGCAGCGGCCGCCCTCGTGCCGGTAGAAGCGGGCGACGAAGTACGCGCACATGTCGATGCAGTGGTCGGCGTGCAGATGGCTCAGGAAGATCGCGTCGAGGTCGTAGAGACCGATGTGGCGCTGGAGCTCGCCGAGGGCGCCGTTGCCCATGTCGAGGAGCAGCCGGAAGCCGTCGGCCTCTACGAGGTAGCTCGAACAGGCCGATTCCGCGGACGGGAACGACCCCGAACAGCCGACGACGGTGAGCTTCATGGAGCGTGAACCTCCGAGGACGGTCCGTGGACGGAATGCGGGCCGTGCGTGGGTCGAGCGTAAGGCGCGAATCGGCCGGTCGCTCCTCCGCGGCAGGCCGTTGTGGGGGGAATCACCTGCGCTGTCACCCGGGGGAGCGACGCGGGGCACGGGCGTTGCCGTGCCGGGTGCGGGCGGCGCGGCTACGGTCGAACCATGGACACGTCCTGGTGGCCCGCGGTGGCCGCGGTCGTGGCCGTCGCGCTGGTGGTGCTGGTCGCCGGTCGCCGCCGGCCGGGCGGCTCCCGCCGGACTCCCCCGGCGCACGGCGCGGGGCCGCCGCCCCGGCCGCGCTCGGGCGAGCTGTGGCGGCTGAGGGACGGCCGTACGTGCCTGGTCCTGGCGGCGGAGTCGGTACGCGGCCACCGTGCGCGGGTCGCGTGGATCACCGGGAAGTACGACGACCGGCGGGCCGGGGTGATCCCGCTGCCGCCGGGGACGCTGCGGGCACAGGGCCGCGCAAGCTTCCTGGAGGCGGACCGGCCGGCGGAGGTGTCGGTGTGGGAGTTCCAGGAGCGGGTGGGGATGCTGGATCCCGCGATCTGGGACGAGATCAAGGGACTGGGAGGCGGCCGGTGACGCGGGTGATCAGACTGCGGCGGGTGTACGACGCGCCGGAGCCGGCGGAGGACGGCGTACGGGTGCTCGTGGACCGGCTGTGGCCGCGGGGGCTGTCGAAGGAGGCGGCGGGCGTAGACGAGTGGCCGAAGGCGGTGACGCCTTCGGCGGAGCTGCGGAAGTGGTTCCACGGGGGCGGCTCCGCGGAGGAGTTCCGGCGGCGGTACGAGGCGGAGCTGGCGGAGCCGGGGGCGGTGGCGGAGCTGGGCCGCCTGCGGCGGCTTGCGGATGGGGGCCCGCTGACGCTGCTGACCGCGGTGCGGGACCCTGCGGGGAGCCACGCCGCGATCCTGGCGGAGCACCTGTCCTGACCTGCCACCGCCGGGCCGTACGGCCGCGGCCCACCTCGGGCTCCGCCCCCGGACCCCGGGGGCCGGGCGGCCGCGGCTCGGCCGCCGCTGCGGCTCGCCTCGGGCTCCGCCCCCAAACCCCGCTCCTCAAACCCCGGAGGGGCTGGGCGGCCGCGGCCCGGCCGCCGGTGCGGCTCAAGGACCTGGGGCTCCGCCCCAGACCCCGCTCCTCAAACGCCGGAGGGGCTGTAATTGCCCTGCGGGCGGCAGCGGCCAAAATCCAGCCCCTCCGGCGTTTGAGGAGCCGCCGGAGGCAGATCCGCCGCCGGTGAGGCGCCGCCGGGGGCAGATACAGCCTCGCCGGCGTTTGAGGCGCGGAGTGCGGGGCGGAGCCCCGGCAGCGGCGGCGCAGGGTGCGGGGCCGAGCCCGGCGGCGGCGGGGGGTGTGGGGCGGAGCCCGGCGGCGGCGCGGGGTGTGGGGCGGAGCCCCGGTAGCGGCGGTGCGGGGTGTGGGGCGGCCCCGGGCACGGGGGGTGCCGCGGGGCCGGGGCGCCGGGCGGTTAGGCCCAGAGCTGGCCCTGGAGGACTTCGATCGCTTCCTCCGTCGTCGCCGCCGTGTACACGCCGGTCGACAGGTACTTCCAGCCGCCGTCGGCCACGACGAAGACGATGTCCGCCGACTCGCCGGCCGCGACCGCCTTGCGGCCCACGCCGATCGCGGCGTGCAGCGCGGCGCCCGTGGAGACGCCCGCGAAGATGCCCTCCAGCTGGAGGAGTTCGCGGGTGCGGGTGACCGCGTCGGCGGAGCCCACCGAGAAGCGGGTGGTGAGCACCGAGGCGTCGTAGAGCTCCGGGACGAAGCCCTCGTCGAGGTTGCGCAGGCCGTAGACGAGGTCGTCGTAGCGGGGCTCCGCCGCGACGATCTTCACGCCCTCCGCGTGCTCCCGCAGGTAGCGGCCGACGCCCATCAGGGTGCCGGTCGTGCCCAGGCCCGCCACGAAGTGGGTGATCGAGGGCAGGTCGGCGAGGATCTCCGGGCCCGTGGTGGCGTAGTGGGCGCCCGCGTTGTCCGGGTTGCCGTACTGGTAGAGCATCACCCAGTCCGGGTGCTCGGCCGCCAGTTCCTTCGCGACGCGCACCGCGGTGTTCGAGCCGCCCGCCGCGGGCGAAGAGATGATCTCGGCTCCCCACATGGCCAGCAGGTCCCGGCGCTCCTGGGAGGTGTTCTCCGGCATCACGCAGACGATGCGGTAGCCCTTGAGCTTGGCCGCCATCGCCAGGGAGATACCGGTGTTGCCCGAGGTCGGTTCCAGGATGGTGCAGCCGGGGTAGAGGCGGCCGGACTTCTCGGCCTGCTCGACCATGTGGAGCGCGGGGCGGTCCTTGATCGAGCCGGTCGGGTTGCGGTCCTCCAGCTTGGCCCAGATGCGGACGTCCTCGGACGGCGACAGCCGGGGCAGCCGGACCAGGGGCGTGTTGCCCACCGCGGCCAGCGGGGAGTCGTAACGCATCAGACAGCGCCGCCGGCCACGGCCGGGAGGATGGTGACGTTGTCGCCGTCCTTGAGCGCGGTGGAGATGCCCTCGAGGAAGCGGACGTCCTCGTCGTTGAGGTAGACGTTCACGAAGCGGCGCAGCTGCCCGCCGTCGACGATGCGCTCCTCGATGCCCTTGTGGCGGGTCTCCAGGTCGGCGAAGAGCTCGGCGAGGGTGGCGCCTTCGCCGTTCACGGACTTCTCGCCGTCGGTGTAGGTGCGGAGGATGGTCGGGATGCGGACCTCGATGGCCATGGCAGGCTCCAGTGTCGTGAAGGGGCGAGGAAGTGTGTGGGCGCGCGTTGGTGCGGCCCCCGCGCGGAAGGGGCCCGGTGCTCAGACGGCAGGACAGATGGCGCTGGCGAGGCGGCACAGGTCGACGTGCAGCCGCGCCACGAGCAGCAGCCTGCCGGGCGTCTCGATGCTCACGTCGTGGGAAACCATGCGGTCATGTTAACGATTCCCGGTCCCCCGTTTGGAGTGTGATCCCGCATCGTGGACGCAGACTGCTCACATAGTGGTCAGTAGGTGGCTACGACCTGCACTTCTTCCTCCGTGATCACGCCGTCGACGATCCGGTACGAGCGGAACTGGAACTCGCCGAGGCCGTCCTTGTCCGCCGTGGAGACGAGGACGTAGTGGGCGCCGGGCTCGTTGGCGTAGGTGACGTCCGTGCGCGAGGGGTAGGCCTCGGTCGCGGTGTGCGAGTGGTAGACGATCACCGGCTCCTCGTCGCGGTCGTCCAGCTCGCGGTAGAGCTTCAGCAGGTCCTTCGAGTCGAACTCGTAGAACGTGGGCGACCGGGCGGCGTTGAGCATCGGGATGAACCGCTCGGGCCGGCCGGTGCCCGCCGGGCCGGCCACGACGCCGCACGCCTCGTCGGGGTGGTCCTGGCGGGCGTGCTCGACGATCTGGTCGTACAGGGCCTGGGTGAGGGTCAGCATGAGCGACAGGATAAGCAGACGGGCCCTTCCGTACCGAGGTGTGGTACGGAAGGGCCCGAATGGTGGACAGGGTGCCGCTACGAGGCCTTGGTGAAGGCGGCGGCACGCGGGTCGCGGGACTTCAGGGCCAGGTAGGACAGGCCCAGGATCAGGCCCCACAGCGGGGCGCAGTAGAGCGAGACCCGGGAGTCCTTGTCCATGCCCATCATCACGATGACCATGGCGATGAAGGCGAGGGAGACGTAGCTGGTGTACGGGGCGCCGGGCGTCTTGAACGGGGAGGCGGGCAGCTCGCCGCGGTCGGCCCTGGCGCGGTAGCGGATCTGGCAGACCAGGATCACGATCCAGGCCCACATGCCGGAGATGGTGGCGAAGGAGACGACGTAGTCGAAGGCCTTGCCGGGGGCGACGTAGTTGATCCAGACGCCGACGAGCATCAGCGAGGCCGAGAAGGTGGTGCCGATGAGCGGGGTGCCGTTCTTCGTCAGCTTGGTGAAGACCTTCGGGCCCTGGCCGTTGAGCGCGAGGTCGCGCAGCATGCGGCCGGTGGAGTACATGCCCGAGTTGCAGGAGGAGAGCGCGGCGGTCAGGACGACGAAGTTGACGATCGCGGCGCCGATGCCGAGGCCCATCTTCTCGAAGGCGGCGACGAAGGGGCTGACGCCCGGCTGGAACTCGTGCCAGGGGACGACCGACAGGATCATGATCAGGGCGCCGACGTAGAAGACGGCGATGCGCCACGGCACGGTGTTGATGGCCTTGGGCAGGGTCTTCTCGGGGTCCTTGGACTCGCCGGCGGTGACGCCGACCAGTTCCACGGCGAGGAACGCGAAGACCACGATCTGCAGGGTCATCAGGGTGCCGCCGATGCCCTTGGGGAAGAACCCGCCGTCGTTCCACAGGTTGGAGACGGAGGCGGTGGCGGCGGCGTCGGAGAAGCCGATGGTGAGGATGCCCGCGCAGATAAGGATCATGCCGACGATGGCGGTGACCTTGACCATCGAGAACCAGAACTCCAGCTCGCCGAAGAGCTTCACGGAGATGAGGTTCGCGGCGTAGAGGACGACCGTGAAGATCAGCGCGTACGCCCACTGCGGGAAGGCGTCGCCGGTCCAGTAGGACATGTACTTGGCCGCGGCCGTCACCTCGGTGATGCCGGTGACCACCCAGAACAGCCAGTACGTCCAGCCGGTGGCGTAGCCCCAGAAGGGGCCGAGGAACTCGCGTGCGTAGTCGGAGAACGACCCCGCGACCGGGCGGTACATGAGCAGTTCGCCCAGGGCCCGCATGATGAAGAAGATGATCACGCCGACGATGGCGTAGGCCAGGATCAGGCTCGGTCCGGCCTTGGAGATGGCCTTGCCGGCACCGAGGAAGAGGCCGGTGCCGATGGCTCCGCCGATCGCGATCATCTGGATCTGGCGGGCGCCGAGCGCGCGGTGGTATCCCTCGCCGCCCTCGGCCGGTGCGCCCTCGCCGGGCGTCCTGTCGTTCTGCTCGACCTGCACAGAGGTCATGTTTTGGTGCGCCTTTCTCCACGCCGACCCGCGCCTTCATTGGCTGCGGATCGGGTCCTCGATCCCCCCGGATACGGATGGAGCTGCACGCCGGCGATCAGCCGGTTCAAGCGGGCCGCGGAACAGGGGTGCGTCCCGGCGGTCGTGAAGATTTATCACGCCATTACGGGCGGCCGAGGGGGCGGAATGTGACGCAGGACACCGGAAATCCGGGACAAGGGTGCAGAAATGCATCAGATCACCGCAGCGCGGTGATCTGATCGTTATCCGGATTTGAGCGTCCGCTGAGCGAACGATGTGGTGGTTTGAGGCTCCCCTGAGGGTCCCCGGGGGGTCCCTGGGGGGTCCCGGGGGGTCCCTGGGGGGCCTCCAAGCGCCCTGGGGATGCCCGGTCCCCCCTCAGAGGGTTTCGATGAGGGTCTCCTGGAGGCCGCCCAGCCAGAGGTAGGCCATCACCATCGGCTTGCGCGGATCGTCGTCCGGCAGCCGGAAGAGCGCCGCGCTCTCGTCGTCCTCCGTGATGTCGAGGCGGGCCGCGATGGTCAGGCGCAGGTCGTTGAGCGCGCCGAGCCAGCGCAGCGGCAGTTCGCCGGTCAGTTCCAGCACTGCCGCCCCGTCACCGGCCGGGGTGAGCCCGTCCAGGCTGCGTACGACGGAGAGGGCGTCCTCGCGCTTGCGCGTGCGCAGGTCGTTCTCGGTGAACCGGCGGAACTCAGCCGACCGGGCCTTCAGCTCGGCCGCGTCCACGCCCTCGTCGCCGCTGCCGTCCGGGGAGCCGTAGGCGTCGGGGAAGAGCCGGGCCAGCGCGGGGTCGGACGGGGGCTCCGAGGGCCCCTCGGCGAACAGCGCGGCCAGCGGGTCGGCGTCCTCGGCCGGCTCGGGCTCGCCGGGTCCGATCAGCTCCAGCAGCTGGACGGCCAGGGAGCGCAGGATGGAGATCTCGATCTCGTCCAGTGCGATGGCGGCGCCGCCGCCCTTCAGTGCTTCGAAGGTCCCGCCGCCCATCAGACGCGGTCCTGCGAAAGGGTCGCCCACAGGCCGTAGCCGTGCATGGCCTGCACGTCGCGCTCCATTTCCTCGCGGGTGCCGCTGGACACGACCGCCCGCCCCTTGTGATGGACGTCGAGCATCAGCTTGTGCGCCACGTCCTTCGAATAGCCGAAGTACGCCTGGAACACGTACGCCACGTAGCTCATGAGGTTGACCGGGTCGTTGTGCACCAGGGTCACCCAGGGGACGTCGGGTTCGGGGACCGCGAAGGTCTCTTCGGCCGACTCGGTGCGTTCGATCTCAATGGGAGCAACACTCACTCGTCCCATGCTGCCACCGTAACGGGGTCGTCGCACAAACGGGTCCTACATCTCGTCACTTTGACGAAATGTGCGCTAGCATCCCTGTCATGAACCCTGCGGACCTGGGCCTGCCGGTGGACGTGCCGTCGACAGCGCTCTTCACGGACCATTACGAGCTGACGATGCTGCAGGCCGCCCTGGCCAACGGCACCGCCGACCGCCGCTCGGTCTTCGAGGTATTCACCCGGCGGCTGCCCGAGGGACGGCGCTACGGCGTCGTCGCCGGCACCGGCCGGGTGCTCGACGCGGTGGAGAACTTCCGCTTCGACGGCGCGGTGCTGGAGTTCCTGCGCGAGCGGGCCGTCGTCGACATGCGGACGCTGGACTGGCTGGCCTCGTACCGCTTCTCGGGCGACATCTGGGGCTACCCGGAGGGGGAGGTCTACTTCCCCGGCTCGCCGATCCTGCGGGTCGAGGGCAGCTTCGCCGAGTGCGTGCTGCTGGAGACGGTGATCCTGTCGATCCTGAACCACGACTCGGCGATCGCGGCCGCCGCCTCCCGGATGTCCTCGGCGGCGGGCGACCGGCCGCTGATCGAGATGGGCGCGCGGCGCACCCACGAGCTGGCGGCGGTCGCCGCGTCGCGGGCCGCGTACGTGGGCGGTTTCGCCTCCACCTCGGACCTGGCGGCCGGCTTCCGCTACGGGATCCCGACGGTGGGCACGAGCGCGCACGCCTTCACGCTGGTCCACGACAGCGAGCGGGACGCCTTCACGGCGCAGGTCGCTTCGCTGGGCCGCGGAACCACCCTGCTGGTGGACACGTACGACGTCGCCGAGGCGGTCCGTACGGCCGTCGAGGTGGCCGGCACGGAGCTGGGCGCGGTCCGCATCGACTCGGGCGACCTGCTGCTGGTGGCGCACCGGGTGCGGCAGCAGCTGGACGAACTGGGGGCGGCCTCGACGAAGATCGTGGTCACCTCGGACCTGGACGAGTACGCGATCGCCTCGCTGGCGGCCGCGCCGGTGGACGCGTACGGGGTGGGCACGCAGCTGGTGACGGGCAGCGGGCAGCCGACGTGCTCGATGGTCTACAAGCTGGTCGCGCGGGCCGCCTCGGCGGACCCCAAGGCGGCGCTGGCGCCGGTGGCGAAGAAGTCCACGGGCGGGAAGACGTCCATCGGGGGCCGCAAGTGGGCTGCCCGCCGGGTGGATGCGGAGGGGGTCGCCGAGGCGGAGGTCGTCGGGACCGGGCCGGTCCCGTCCGCCCTGGCCGACCGGCAGCTCCTGGTCCAGCTGGTCAAGGCCGGCGAGGTGATCGGCCGTGAGCCGCTGGAGGCCGCGCGGGACCGGCACCGGGCGGCTCGCGCCGGCCTGCCCCTGTCCGCCACGCAGCTCTCCCGCGGCGAAGCCGTGCTCCCGACGGAGTACGTCTAGCCCCGCGGGCCGCCTCCCGGGGCACCGGCCCCGGCCCCCGCGCCTCACACGCCGGCGGGGCTGGACGCGGGCTGATGCCGCCCGGCCGGCGCGCCTCAGAGACCGGGGCTCCGCCCCGGACCCCGCTCCTCGAACGCCGGAGGGGCTGATTTCGGCCGGCCTGGACCTGGAAGTGCGCGCAGCGCAGCACCGGGGCCCGGAGGGCCGGTCGCCCCGCAGTGGCGGGCTCAGCCCCGCCGGCGTTTGAGGCGCGGGTCCGGGCAGAGCCCAGTTTCGGGAAGGGGCAGGGTGGGGGAAGAGCCCCCGCAGGGGCCCCGCCGCCGCAGCAACAGACCGAGCCGAAGGGCAACGCAATGCATCGCGCACTGATCGTCGTCGACGTACAGAACGACTTCTGCGAAGGCGGCAGCCTCGCGGTGGCCGGCGGCGCCGACGTGGCCGCCGCCGTCACCGAGTACATCGGCCAGGCCACCCCCGCCTACCGGCACGTCGTCGCCACCCGCGACCACCACGTGGACCCCGGGTCGCACTTCGCGCACCCCCCGGCGCAGCCGGACTACGAGACCTCCTGGCCCGTGCACTGCGTCGCCGGGACCGAGGGCGTCGGCTTCCACCCGAACTTCGCCCCCGCCGTGGCGTCGGGCGCCGTGGCGGCCGTGTTCGACAAGGGCGCCTACGAGGCCGCGTACAGCGGCTTCGAGGGCGCCGACGAGAACGGGGCCACGCTCGCCGAGTGGCTGCGCGCCCGCCACGTCACCGAGGTGGACGTGGTCGGCATCGCCACCGACCACTGCGTGAAGGCCACCGCCCTCGACGCCGCCCGCGCCGGCTTCACCACCCGCGTCCTGCTGGACCTGACGGCCGCCGTCGCCCCCCACACCACGGAACGGGCCCTGGAGGAGCTCCGGGCGGCCGGGGTGGACCTCGTGGGCGGGGGCAGGGCCGGCGCGGCCTAGGTGCCCAGCAGGGCCCGGATGGGGTGCCAGAGCTCCTGGGCCCGGTCGGGGGCCCCGCGCCACAGCAGGCCGTCCGGGTGGTGCAGGACGGCCGTGACCTCGTCGGGTGTCGGCGGGTGCGCGTTGCCCCGCAGGTACACGGCCCGCATGCCGAGGTTCCGCAGCCTGGTCAGGGCGCGGGCCCGGTTCGCGGCGTGTACGAGTACACGGACATTTCCGCCCTCTCCGGACGGCCTCGGCAGCGTGAGCGCGACCACCACACTGCCGCCTGGCAATCTGACGAAACCTCCACCGGGCACGGCTGTCATCTCCCCCGTCAATAAGAAACTCGTACCGCGCATCTAAACGCGATCGGCCGCCGCCCGCTAGAGGGCGACGACCGATCATGCTTTGACCTGCGGTTTTGCCGGATTACTTGACGGCGGGGGCGACCTCGACCGTCATGACCTCGCCGTCGTAGGTCTCCTTGACGATCTTGATCTTGGTGTTGGTGTCAGTGACCTTCACCGAGCCGGTCGGGTTCTCCTCGTACCAGTACTTGCCCTTGTGGTCGTCGAAGACCAGCTGGGCGGGCTTGGGCTTGAGGAAGAGCTCCTCACCGTTCTTGTGCAGCGTGATCGCGTCCGTCGAGTAGGCGCTGAAGGCCGCGTCGTACGGCTGGATCTTGTTGCGCAGCAGGGTGCCGTCGGCCCACTTCATGGGCTTGGCGTTGGCGTCGATCGGGAGGATCAGACCGGAGCCCGGGTGCTGGCTGGTGTTGTTGTCCTTCTGGGAGGTGTCCCAGAGCCAGATCAGCAGGCCGTCCTGGTAGGCGTAGTGCTCGACCCAGTTCGGCTTGGTGTTGGCGAAGCCGAAGTTGTACGGGCCCACCTTGAGGGTGGAGTCGTACGAGACGTAACGGCGGTTCTCGGCCAGGTAGTACTGGTCGTACTCCTTGGTGAAGCCGTTGCCGATGCGGGAGAAGCCCTTGCCGGTCCAGCCGTTGTCGCCGTTCTCGGCGCCGTCGGTGAACAGCGCGGAGCCGTCCGCGGTGAGGGTCATGGCGTCGGCGGTGAAGCCCTTGCCGCCCGCGCCGCCGTCCGTCTGGTAGCGGAAGCGGAGGTCGACCTTCTTGCCCGCGTAGGCGTCGAGCGGGAAGTTGAGGTTCTTCCAGGCGCCCGAGACACCGGTGAGCGACGGGCTGCCGGAGGCGTCGGCCGGGATGGCCGTGCCGTCGGCGGTACCCGCGAGGGCGGTCCAGGTGGCGCCGCCGTCGGTGGACACCTCGGTGTAGAGGTAGTCGTAGTCGGCCTCGATGTCCCACCAGCCCTTGAGGGACAGGGCGGCGGTCTTCTTGCCCGTCAGGTCGACCGACCGGGTGAGGGTGTTCTTGAGGTCGTCACCCATGTTGCTCCACCACTGGGTGGCGCCTTCGGCGGGTGCGACGACCTCGGTCTTGACCTGCTTCTTCGGCAGCTCGACGACCAGGGCCTGCTTGTCCTTGGTGTTGAACTCCGAAACGCCCAGCTTGTGGGTGGACTTCGTCGCGGCCTTGGCCTTGTCGTAGTTCAGCCAGCCCAGCTGGAGCTTGTCCCAGGCGGTCATGTCGCCCGGCATGTCGCCTATGGAGTCCTTGCCGGTGCCCAGCCAGGAGCCGGCCGACATCAGGGACCAGAAGCCGACCGAGTTCTCGCCGCCACCGGAGGTGTCGTAGAGGTCCGGCAGGCCGAGGTCGTGGCCGTACTCGTGCGCGAAGACGCCGAGGCCGCCGTTCTCGGGCTGCATCGTGTAGTCGCCGACCCAGATGCCGGTGTTGCCGATCTGGGTGCCGCCGGCCTTGTTGTTGGCCGGGCCGGTCTTGCCCGCGTCGGTGCCGTAGGCGTACCAGCGGTGCGCCCACAGGGCGTCCTTGCCCTGGACGCCGCCGCCGGCCGACTCGTCCTCGCCCGCGTGGACGATCTGGAAGTGGTCGATGTAGCCGTCGGGCTCGTTGAAGTTGCCGTCGCCGTCGAAGTCGTTGCGGTCCCACTGGTCGTACTGCGCCAGCTGGGCCTTGATCTGCTCGTCGGTCTTGCCGGCCTTCTTCTGGGCCTCGACCCAGGCGGTGACGCCGTCGCGGACGGTGTCCCACACGTTGCCGCAGTTGCTCTGGCCGCAGTAGTTCGAGCCGTAACGGGCCTCGTTGTACGGGACCTTGACCCAGTCGGCGACCTCACCGTCGACCGAGTAACGGCCCGAGGAGGTCTTCTCGTAGTAGGTCTTCAGCGAGTCCTTGCCCGAACCGGACGCGAAGTACAGGTCCTGGAAGTACTGGCGGCTGAAGTCCTTGCGCCAGGCCGTGCTGTTGTTGCTGGCACGGTCGGGCTGGGCGATCGTGTTGTGCAGCGGACCGGGGGTGCCGCCGTACTTCGGGACGGCCGGCTTGGGGCCGGGGCCGTCCGGGTCGAACATGGTCGTGTTGTCGACCTGGTCGCCGAACTCGACGAGGATCGTGAAGATCTTGTCGGTCTTCTCGCGGCCGAGCTCGACGTACTTCTTGTCGTCGAGCTTGACGACCTTGGAGGCGCCGCGCTGCTCGACGTTCTTCTTGCCCTGGAGGACCTGGTCCAGGGCGGCCTTGCGCTGGGCGGCGCGCTGCTCGCTGAACGGGCCCTTGAGGTCGTGCTCGACCACCTTCGAGGGGGCGGTCGGGTCCTGGCGGTCGGCGGCGGAGACGCTCGGACGGCTCTCCTGGGCCTGGGCCGCGGTGACGGCGAAGAAGGTGGCGCTCGTCGCACAAGCAGCCATGGTGACGCCGATGGCCACGGCGCGCATGGCGCGGCTCCTGGCGGAATTGCTGGTCACTTGATGTGTTCCCCTCCCGCGGCCGCATGGACGGTCGGAACGTCTCCATCGGAGCAGGGGGGTTCCGCGCGGCGCGCGTCTCAAGTGACGACATTTGACCGGACGGGCCGAAGAAAAGACAGACCTTGACTTGTTCCTTACAACTGCACTATGCGGTCAGCGAGTTCCGCTATCCGGACGTTCCGCTCCCATACGGGGCGAAGGGCGCTTCCCGGCCGGGCATTTGGCGCCTTCCGGGCCCGACTGGCCCCGTCGGCCGGGGAGGTGGTGAGAAAAATGACCCCCGTGCGCCCCCCGTGCTCCGGCACCGTGGGTTAGGTCACGCTTACTGGCGGTTCCGCTCGGGCATCTCCCGTCGTAGAGTCACTTGACGCGCGACCTAGTTGAGCCGACTCCCCCTCCCCTCCCTGAGGACGGATATCGCCATGCCGCGTCCGACTGCCGCACAGCTCGCCTACGGGTCCGCCACCGTCATCGTGTCGACGATCGCCATGCTGCTGCTCTCGCAGACGAGCACGGGGCTCGGGGTCGCGGTCATCTCCGCGGCCGCCCTCGCCCTCGGTCTGCTCGTCGCCGTCACCGTACCCTCGCCCGCGCGGCGCGGGCGCCATGCGGCCCGTGCGGGTGCCGCCGCCCGGCCCGGGGCACAGGCCAAGGCGGGGGCCGGGGCGGGGGCCGGGGCGGAGGCCGTCGCCGAACAGCCCGTGCACCACTGACCGTACGACGCGGAGCGGGCGGCCTCCCCGGAGGGAGACCGCCCGCAGCGTGGTGCGTGCGTACCGTGCCGGCCGCTTACCTGGTGACCTGGACCACCACGGTCTTGCCCACCTTGTCGTGCAGGCCCTGCCGGTACGGCTTGTCGACGAGGATCGAGACGATCAGCGCGAGCGGCCACAGGCAGAAGCAGCAGATCAGCGTCGGCAGCCAGAGCACCGCGGCCCGGGACAGGGCCGGGCCGTCCTTCGGGACGCTGCCGTCATTGAGCATCGCGACGCGCAGGCCCAGCGCCTTCTTGCCGACGGTCTGGCCGTTCTTCTTGGTGAACCACCAGTCGTAGCCGACGTACGCGACGATCGAGATCAGGGTCATCAGCAGGCCGCTGCCGCTGTAGGACTTGGTGACGATCTCCGTGACGTCCTCGCCCCTGTTCGTCTCGACCGTGTAGCGGTTGCGGTCGCCGACGGCCAGCTGGATGAGGAACAGCGGCACGGCGACGATGATCACGTCGATGACGCGCGCGGCGAGCCGCTTGCCGAAGTCCGCGAGCGGGGGCATGCCGGCGAGTGGATCGGGCATGCCGTAGCCGTTGCTCCCGCCGTACGGGTCACCGCCGTGCGGGGGCGGAGGGGGCGGGTATCCGCCGCCGCCCGCGCCGCCGCCTCCGCCTCCGCCTCCGGAGGGCGGGGGTGGATAGCCGCCGCCCCCGGGGGGCGGCGAGCCGTACGGCGAACCACCCGACGGAGGCGTCGGTCCCTGGGGCTTCTTGAGGAACGGGTCGTCCTCCGGCGGCTCGCCCGGCGGCGGCTGGTCGGTGCTCATGGCCCGAGTCGAACCCGGCTCCGCCGCCCCCGCAACGGGACCGCGTCCGTCCGGGGGACGGGGCTTGCGGGGCAGGGCGGGGCGGGTTCGGCGGGCTCAGCGGGACACGTAGGTCTTGGCCGCCTTGTCGTGCCAGGCCTGGCGGCGCGGGCGGTTCGCGAGGGCGGCGAGGCTGCCGGGGAGGCCGAGGAAGGCGTACACCAGCCAGCGTCGCAGGGCCGCGCCGAAGCGGGGCGGGCGCAGGGTGGCGGTGGCCAGCACCCTGACCCCGAGGAGCGCCTTGCCCGGGGTGCGGCCCCAGCGGGCGGTGGGCAGGGCCTCGTAGAGGATCCCGAAGAGGAGGACGGCCCCGAGGACCAGGCCGAGTTGGCCGGTGACGGTGGCGTCGAGGAGCCAGACGGTGGTGGGGCGGCCGCCCGCGCGGGCGGCGTCCACCTTCGCCTGGACGTGGGCGGTGGCCCCGGGGAGCAGGGGCCGGGCGGCGGCGTAGGCGGCGGCCGCGTAGACGAGGGAGTCCAGCACGCGGGCCGTGAACCGCCGGCCGAGCCCGGCGGGGCGGACGGCGTGCTCGGCCATCCGCTCGAAGACGGCCCTGGGGTTCTGTTCGCGGGGCGCCGGCTCCGCCGCGCGGGGCGGCGGGGAGTCCTCGGCGGGCCGTGGCAGCACCGGGCGGCTGCCGCCCGGGCGCGGCGGCCACGCCTCGGGGCGGGCCGCCGCCTCGCGGGGCGGGGCGGCCTGCGCGGGCCGCCTTGTGTCTTCGCGGGGCTGGGCGGCGTCCGCGGGCTGCGGCAGGAGCGGGCGGGTGCCCGCCTCACGGGGCGGCCACGACTCCTCCGGGCGGGACGCTACGGGCGGGGCGGATTCGCGGCGGGGTTCCGCCTCGGGCCAGGAGGACGTCATGCCGGACATGGAGGCTCCGGCGGCTTCGGGCCACGCGGGGGCCGGGGCGGGCGGGGCCGGGGCGGGCGGGGTCGCGGTGGTTTCGCCGGGGCCGGGCGGCCGCGGCCGCCGGGGCGTCTCGGGGGCCGGGCGGTTCCAGGGGTCGGAGGGGAGGGCGTGGTCGTGTCCGGCGCCCTGCGGGGACGTCCCGGCACCCTCCCGTCCCCGGCGCAGCGGGACCTCGGCGTCCACGGCGTCCCCGAGGCCGAACAGCGAGTCCAGCGGCTCCGGGCCCCGACGGAGGGGGACTTCCGCGTCCGCCGGGCCGGGTCCCGGGGGCGGCGGGGACGGCTCCGTACCCTCCCGCCCCCGGCGCAGCGGCGGCTCGGCGCCCACCGCGCTCCCGAGGTCGGCGGCGGCGTCCTCCCGGGCCCGGCGGGGCGGGATTCCGGGGTCCTCCCGCAGGGGCTCGGGGGCCGGGGGACGGGCCAGGGAGACGCCTGGGCGGGGTTCCGCGGAGCCCCAGGAGACGCGGCGGTCGCGGGGGCCGCCGAAGCCCGCCTGGTGCAGGGGATCGGCCTGCCACACCGCAGGTACCGCAGGTGCGTCCAGGAACACCGGTCCGGTCTCCTCGGAGCGCGCGGCCGGGACCGCCGCCGCGGGGCGACTCGTACCCGGCACCCAGGACAGGCCGTTCCAGTAGCGGACGTACCCGGGGATGGACGGATCCGGGTAGTAGCCCTCACGGGCCACGTGCTCTCCGTCACCAGGGGAGGCCGTCAATGTCCCCAACTCCGATCGTGGCTTGAGGCTTGCGCAAGGGAGGACCATAGCCAAGAACCCGTGTGCGGTAGGGGTGGTAACGGGAGAATCCAAACCTTCGGGCGAATGTTTCGTACAACGACTTTCGGTCAGCCGACAGAATTCGGCCAATCTCCCGAAGTCGCGTCATACCCCGGCGCATCCGCGCTCTCTCCGGGTGTGGGGCCAGATCCCGGTCTCACAGCGACACCCCGAAGTGAGGCCGCCATGCACCACCACCCCGTCATCGAGCGCGAGCTGGAACTCAAGCTGGTCCTGTCCCCCGAGCGCAGCGTCGCCGTCCCCGCCCGGTTCCTCTACCTCACCGACGACCCGTACGCCGTGCACATCACCTTCCACACCGGCTCCAGCACCCCCGTCAACTGGACCTTCGCCCGCGAGCTGCTGGTCGAGGGGGTGTTCCGGCCGTGCGGTCACGGGGACGTGCGGATCTGGCCGACCCGGGTCGACGACAAGGCCGTGCTCTGCATGGCGCTCAGCTCACCCGACGGCGACGCCCTCCTGGAGGCCCCGGCCACTTCCGTGTCGGCGTGGCTGGAGCGCACCCTGCGCGTGGTCCCGCCGGGGACCGAGGCCGAGCGGCTGGGCCTGGACGACGCCCTGGCCGAGCTGCTCGCCCCGACCCCGGCCGACGAGCTGTGGATGCGCGATCCGTGGCCCTCGGACGAGTCGGGCGACGGGGACGCGTGACGCGTGACGCGTCACGCGTGGCACGGTCAGAAGAGCTTGCCCGGGTTGAGCAGGCCCAGCGGGTCGAAGGCGGCCTTGACCGCCTGCTGCATCTCCAGTCCGACCGGCCCCAGTTCGCGGGCCAGCCATTCCTTCTTCAGCACGCCGACGCCGTGCTCCCCGGTGATGGTGCCGCCGAGCGAGAGCCCGAGGGCCATGATCTCGCCGAAGGACTCGCGGGCCCGCCGCGTCTCGTCCTCGTCGGCGGGGTCGAAGCAGACGATCGGGTGGGTGTTGCCGTCGCCGGCGTGCGCGCAGACCCCGATGAGCAGGTCGTGCTCGCGCGCGATGGCGGCGGTCCCGTCGAGCATCTCGCCGAGCCGCGAGCGCGGCACGCACACGTCGTCGATCATCGTCGCGGGCTTCAGCGCCTCCAGGCCGGGGAAGGCCATCCGGCGCGCCTGGAGCAGCAGTTCGGACTCGGCCTGGTCCTCGGCGGGTACGACGGCGGTGGCTCCGGCGGCCGTGCACAGCTCCCCCACCGCCGCGAGGTCCCCGGGCGCGTGCGGGGTGTCGAAGGCGGCCAGCAGCAGCGCTTCGGTGGCCTCGGGCAGGCCCATCCTGCCGAGGGCGTTGACGGCGCGGACCGTCGTACGGTCCATCAGCTCCAGCAGCGAGGGGGTCAGGCCCGCCTCCATGACGGCGCAGACGGCCTCGCAGGCGGCGGCGACGGAGGGGAACTCCGCCGCCAGCGCGAGCTGCCGGGGCGGGGCGGGCCGCAGGGCGAGGACGGCCTGGACGACGATGCCGAGGCTGCCCTCGGAGCCCACGAAGAGCCGGGTGAGGTCGTAGCCGGCGACCCCCTTGGCGGTGCGCCGGCCGGTGCGCAGCAGCCGCCCGTCGGCGAGGACCACGTCGAGGCCGAGGACGTATTCGGCGGTGACCCCGTACTTGACGCAGCACAGGCCGCCGGAGGCGGTGCCGATGTTGCCGCCGATGGTGCACTGCTCCCAGCTGGAGGGGTCGGGCGGGTAGTACAGGCCCTGTTCGGCGACGGCGCGGGAGAGGACGGCGTTGACGACACCGGGTTCGACGACGGCGATGCGGTCGACGGCGCTGATCTCCAGGATGCGGTCCATCTTGACGAGCGAGAGGACGATGCAGCCGTCGGAGGCGTTGGCTCCGCCCGACAGGCCCGTACGGGCGCCCTGCGGGACGACGGGGATGCGTAGGGCGGTGGCCGTGCGCATCACGTGCTGGACCTGTTCGACGGTCCTGGGCAGGACGACGACGGCGGGGACTCCGGCGGCGCAGAAGCTGGCCATGTCGGTGGCGTAGGAGGCGGTCACCCCGGGGTCGGTGATCACCGCCTCGGCGGGGAGTCCGTCCAGCAGGGTCGCGCGCAGACGGGCGAGTCCGTGGTCCACATCGTCATCCATGCGACCAGAGTGGCAGTCGGGGCCATCGGTGTGAACACGGCCGCGACGCCCTTCGGACACCCCGGCGAACTCTTCATATTGACGCACAGTGACTCCATGGAGCGTATGGACATCGTCGAGGAAGCCCAGCAGCCTGCGCCGCCCGTGACGTTCACCGGTCGCAAGACGCTCGTGCCGGCCGCGGTCGCGGTGGTCCTGATCGCCGGGGCCCTGCTGATCAGGCCGGCCAAGACCGGTGACGACGCCCGCCCGCCGGGGCCGAGCGAACGGGCCGCGTCGGCGGTCGGCATGGGCGCGCCCGTGGCCGCGGTGGACCTGACGGCGCTGGTCGCGGACCGGGAGAAGTGGCTCGCCAAACACGGGGACGACGAGGCTTCGTGGGCGGTGCTCGGCGCCGCCTACCTGGAGCAGGCGCGCCGCACGGCCGATTCGGGCTGGTACCCGAAGGCGGAGAAGTCGCTGAAGCGCTCGCTGGAGCTCCGCCCGGCCGAGAAGGGCAACTTCGAGGCGATGACGGGCATGGGCACCCTCGCCAACGCCCGCCGGGACTTCGGGACCGCGAAGAAGTGGGGCGAGCTCGTACGGGCGCAGGCGCCGAAGCAGTGGACGGCGTACCCGGTACTGGTGGACGCGTACTCGGGGCTCGGCGACTACAAGGGCGCGCAGAAGGCGATGGAGCGGCTGCTGGAGCTGCGGCCGGGGCTGGTGGCGTACGTACGGGCCTCGCAGGTGTACCGGGACCGCGGCTGGCGCGAGGACGCGGCGCTGGCGATGGAGCAGGCGGCCGGTGAGGCGAAGACGCCGGTGGAGAAGGCGTACGCGCTGTTCCGGCTCGGGGAGCTGTTCTGGGAGCGGGGCGACACCCAGCAGGCGCTTGACCACTACGAGGGGGCCCTGCGGGCCGACCCGGCGCAGGCCCAGGCGCTCGCCGGCCGGGCGCGGGCGCTGGGCGCGCTGGGGCGGGACGGTGAGGCGGTCCGGGACTACCGGCTGGCGCTGGGGCGGGCTCCGGTGCCGCAGGTGGCGCGGGAGCTGGGCGAGCTGCTGGAGTCGCTGGGACGCGGGGAGGAGGCGCGGGCGGCGTACGACATGCTGGGCACGCTGGCGGCCCGTGAGGCCACGAACGGGGTCGACGAGGACGTGGTCCTGGGCCTGTACGAGGCGGACCACGGCGATCCGGCGGCGGCGGTGCGGCGGCTCTCGGAGGAGTGGTCGCGGCACAAGAGCGCGCAGGTGGCGGACGCGTTGGGGTGGGCGCTGCACAAGGCGGGCGAGGATCCGGCGGCGCTGGAGTACGCGACGAAGGCGACCGAGGCGGGGCTGCGGAACGCGGAGTTCTCGTACCACCGGGCGATGATCGAGCGCGGGGTGGGCGACGAGGCGGCGACCCGCCGCTACCTGCAGGACGCGCTGCGCACGAACCCGGTCTTCTCCCCGCTGCGCGGGCCGCTGGCGAAGGAGGCCCTGGCGGCGATCGCCGCGCCGCCGCCGGGTGGCCCGGAGAACCTCCTGCCGACGAAGCCGTGGGTGGCGCCGGACCTGCCGAAGCCGAAGCCGGTGGCGAAGCCCGTGCCGAAGCCGTCGCCGACGGCCCCCTGACGGGGCCGCGACCCTCCCCTCGCGGGGCCGCGACCCCCGGGGGGTGGCACACGGCTCGAAATCCCCGGGCCCCCTGCCTCGACCGCCGGCGCGGCTCGATCGGGCCTCCGGCGGCGCCTCAATCGCCGGCGGGGCTGAATCTGCCCTCCGGGCAGCCCAGCCCGGAGGGCAATCCAGCCCCTCCGGCGTTTGAGGAGCGGGGTCCGGGGCGGAGCCCCGGCAGCGGCGGCGCGCCTGCACACGGGCGGGACCCCACGGCGGGGGCCGTCGGCGCACCGGCGGAGCCCCGGCGGCACGCGGACGGCAGCGGCAGGGCCCCGGCGGCGGCACGCGGACGGCAGCGGCAGGCCCCCGGCGGCGGCACGCGGACGGCGGCAGCCGGGGGCCCGGACGGCGCGACCTACAGGTTGCCCCGCTTGGCCTGCTCCCGCTCGATCGCCTCGAACAGGGCCTTGAAGTTGCCCTTCCCGAAGCCCATCGACCCGTGCCGCTCGATCATCTCGAAGAAGACCGTCGGCCGGTCCTGCACCGGCTTGGTGAAGATCTGCAGCAGGTAGCCGTCCTCGTCACGGTCGACGAGGATCTTCAGCTCGCGCAGGGTCTCCACGGGAACCCGCGTCTCGCCCGCCCACTCGCCGAGCGTGTCGTAGTACGAGTCCGGGGTGTCCAGGAACTGCACGCCCGCCGCCCGCATCGACCGCACGGTCGCCACGATGTCGTTGGTGGCCAGCGCGATGTGCTGGACGCCGGCGCCGCCGTAGAACTCCAGGTACTCGTCGATCTGCGACTTCTTCTTCGCGATCGCCGGCTCGTTGATCGGGAACTTCACCTTCAGGGTGCCGTCCGCGACCACCTTCGACATGAGCGCCGAGTACTCGGTCGCGATGTCGTCGCCCACGAACTCCTTCATGTTCGTGAAGCCCATGACCTTGTTGTAGAAGGCGACCCACTCGTCCATGCGGCCGAGTTCGACGTTGCCGACGCAGTGGTCGATGGCCTGGAAGGTGCGCTTGGCCGGGGGCTCGACCATCGGGGCGACGGCGACGTAGCCGGGCAGGTAGACACCGGTGTAGCCGTCGCGCTGGACGAGCGTGTGGCGGGTCTGGCCGTAAGTGGCGATGGCGGCCATCGTCACCGTGCCGTGCTCGTCCTTGACCTCGTACGGCTCCTCCAGGCCGCGCGCGCCGTGCTCGACGGCGTACGCGTACGCCGCGCGCACGTCCGGGACCTCGATCGCGAGGTCGATCACGCCGTCGCCGTGGGCGGCGACGTGCTCTTCGAGGAAGCGGCCGTGGTCGGTCGTCGCCTTGATCACCGACGTCAGGACGAAGCGCGCGCCGCCGTTGGTCAGGACGTAGCTGGCCGTCTCGCGGACGCCGTTCTCCGGTCCGGAGTACGCCACGAGCTTCATGCCGAAGGCGGTGGAGTAGTAGTGCGCGGCCTGCTTGGCGTTGCCGACGGCGAAGACGACCGCGTCCATGCCCTTCACCGGGAAGGGGTCTGCCTCACGCGCGGTGTGGGGGGTGGTTTCGAGGTTCGCCAGAGACTCAGTCATGAGCGCAGAGTCCCGCCGATCCACAAGCTGCGCAATAGTTTCCATTTCTGCTGTACAGATTGACCAGCACAGGCCCAGGATGACTGAAAGATCTGTGCACTATGACTACTCATACGCCACGGAGGCACCCATGGGCATCGACGAACTCGACGGCCGTCTCATCGTCCTGCTCGCCCGCGAGCCCCGGATCGGGGTGCTGGAGGCCTCGCGCCGCCTGGGGGTCGCCCGCGGGACGGTGCAGGCCCGGCTCGACCGGCTCCAGTCGAACGGGGTCATCCGGGGCTTCGGCCCCCAGGTGGATCCGGCGGCGCTGGGGTACCCGGTGACGGCCTTCGCCACCCTGGAGATCAAGCAGGGTCAGGGCGCGGACGTACGGGCCCACCTCGCCGGGGTGCCGGAGGTGCTGGAGCTGCACACGACCACCGGGCACGGGGACATGCTGTGCCGGCTCGTGGCCCGGTCCAACGCCGATCTGCAGCGGGTGATCGACCGCGTCGTCGGCTTCGAGGGGATCGTCCGGGCTTCGACGGCGATCGTGATGGAGAACCCGGTGCCGCTGCGGATCATCCCGCTGGTCGAGCAGGCGGCGGAGGACGACGACGACTGAGGCACGGCCACGGAGCGAGAAGTTCCAAAGAAGGCGTTGCAAAGAAACCCTTGCATAGAGATCTTTGCAAGCCTACTGTTGAGCCATGCCCGAGAAGCCCGAGCCGAACCGGCCCGACGAACCCGCCCAGCCCAAAGTCCGTACCCTCGACGCCCGTTCACTGCGCGGCCTGGCCCACCCCCTGCGCATCCGGATGCTCGCCGCGCTGCGCCAGGACGGCCCGGCCACCGCCTCCCAGCTCGCCGAGCGGCTCGGGGAGTCCAGCGGAGCCACCAGCTACCACCTGCGCCAGCTCGCCGCGCACGGGTTCGTCGAGGACGCGCCCGAACACGGCAAGGGCCGCGAACGCTGGTGGCGGGCCGCTCATGACGGCACCGCGTTCGACGAGTCGCTGATGTTCGACGCCGACGCGGAGACGCGCGGCGCCGCCGATGCCTTCCTGCACGAGATCGCGACGATCCACACGCAGGAGATGAACACCTTCCTCGGCGACGCGCACAGCTGGTCCAGGGAGTGGCGCCGCGCCTCGGACCTCAGCGACTTCACGCTGCGCCTGACGCCCGAGCAGAGCATCGAACTGGTCCGCAAGATGCACGAGTTGGTCGAGGCCTACCGCGATCTGCCGCCGGTCGAGGGCATGGAGACGGTACGCGTCCACACGCACGCCTTCCCCCGCCGCAGCGGCAACTAGTGCCGTGACCGGAAAGGTTCACCAGGTCGCGCTGCCCGGCACGGCACTAGGGGGTGTTGCGAAAGTCCCGCCGCACAGGACTTTCGCAACGTCCCCCGGGCCAGCCCCCAGAGACAGGCCCTGACCCCGCGGCGACCCGTGCCGCGAACCCGCACCCCGTTCCCAGAAGGAGTCCTGCCGTGCACGCCTTCACCCACATCGCCGACCACGCCGCCCGCACCGCCGAACTGGCCGCCGAGGCCGCCGCCCGGCACCTCGCCGCCGGGGCGGACACCGCCCCCGCCCTGCGCGACCGGCTCGGCGAGGCCCTGATCGCCGCCGGCGTCCGCCTGATGCGGCCGGCCCACGCCCACACCCGCCTGCGGCACCGCCACGCCGCATGAGCAGGCGGCCCTTCACGGCGGTGCTGGCCGCCAACACCGTCTCCATAGCCGGAAGTTCGCTCACCCTGATCGGCGTCCCGTGGTTCGTGCTCCAGACCACGGGCAGCGCCGGCCGGGCCGGCGTCGTCGCCTTCTGCGCGACGCTGCCCATCGTCGTGGCGGCCCTCGTCGGCGGACCGGTCATCGACCGGCTCGGCCGCCGCCGGGTCTCGGCCGTCTCCGACGTGATCTGCGGGCTGGCGGTCGGCGCGATCCCGCTCCTGCACCACGCGGGCGTGCTGGAGTTCTGGATGCTGTGCGCCCTGATGGCCCTCGGCGGCCTCGTGCACACCCCCGGCCTGACCGCCCGCTACGTACTCCTGCCCGACCTCGCCGAGCACGCCGGTACCACCGTCACCCGGGCCGCGAGCCTGTACGACGCGGTCTCGCGCGGGGCCCGGATGATCGGGGCCGCGGTGGCGGGCGTGCTGATCGCCGCCTTCGGCGCCGAGACCGTACTGCTGCTGGACGCGGCGACCTTCGGGGCGTCGGCGCTGCTGGTCTCCGCCTTCCTGCGCGGGGTACCGGCCGCCGAGCCCCAACGCACCGGCGAGAAGGTCTCGTTCGCCGTCTACCGGGCCGAACTCGTCGAGGGCTGGACCTTCCTGACGCGTTCGCGGCTGCTGATGGGCATCACCGTGATGGTCATGATGACCAACGGCCTCGACCAGGGCTGGTCCTCCGTACTGCTGCCCGTGCACGCCCGGGACGCCCTCGGCGGGGCCACCGCCATGGGCCTGCTGGTCGCCCTCTTCGGCGGCTCGGCGCTGCTGGGCGCCCTGTTCTACGGGGCGTGGGGCGAACGCTTCCCCCGCAGGACCGTCTTCGCGGCCGCCTTCCTCGCCTCCGGGGCGACCCGCTACGTGGTGGCCGCGTGCACCGGCACCACGCTCCCGCTCGCGGTGACGATGGCCCTGGCCGGGCTCGGCGCGGGCATGCTCAACCCGATCCTGTCCACGGTGATGTACGAGCAGGTGCCGGAGCGGCTGCGCAGCCGCGTCTCCGGGGTGACCACGGCGGGCTGCGAGCTGACCATGCCGGTGGGCGGCCTCGCCGCCGGTCTGCTGGTCGACGGCTTCGGGGCGGCGCACGCGCTGCTGGCGTTCGGCGGCGTCTACTTCCTGACGACGCTGGCCCCGCTGGTCTTTCCGGCCTGGCGCGCGATGGCGGCCGGGTCCGCCCTCAGCAGGACGGAACCGAGTCCTCTCCCCGGTTCAGCGCGCGAAGAGAGTTCACCGCGTCCGTCAGCGAGGTGACGGGGATCAGCCGAAGCCCCTCGGGGAGTTCGGAGCGCGCGTCCGAGCACTCCGCCTTCGGTACGAGGAACACGGTCGCCCCGTCGCGCCGGGCGGCCTGGGTCTTCAGCGCCACCCCTCCGACGGCGCCGACCTTGCCGTCCGGGGTGATGGTGCCCGTACCGGCGACGGTGCGCCCGCCGGTGAGGTCGCCGCCGCTGCCGTCGCCGTCGAGCTTGTCGACGATGCCGAGGGAGAAGAGCAGGCCGGCGCTGGGGCCGCCGACGTCGGCGAGGTTGAGATCGACCTTCACGTCCTGGGGGTTCTTGTGGAGGTAGGCGAGGGCGGCGTCGGAGGCGGCCGACTGGGACTTGGCCATTTCCTCCAGATTGTGCTCTTCGATCTCCTTGTCGCTTCCGCCCGAGGAGTAGACGACCTCCCTGGGCATGACCGCCCGGGCGGGGTCGAACCAGTCGCCGACGAGATCGGGCAGGTTCACCGTGGTGGAGGGACCGGTGGCCTGGATGGTGGTCATCCGCAGCTGCCCCTTGGTGTCCCGGGTCGGGGCACCGGAAACGGAGATGACGGCCTTGCCGTCCCGCTCACCCAGCACGTCGGCCGTGAGCCCGGGCTGGGCGATCACGAACGGCAGGGGCGCGAACGCCGCGACGGCGAACAGGCCGACCACGGGCACGGCGCAGACGGCGAGCGCGGCGGGACGCGACAGACGCATGAGACGAGAGAGCACCCGCCCAATCTATCGGGCACCCCCACCGCCCCGGCCAAGGGCACATCCCGCCGGAGAAAATCCAGCCCCGCCGGCGACAAACCCAGCCGGGCCGAGGCAAACCCAGCCGGGCCAAGGCCATTCCAACTCCCCGCCGGCGGCAAACCCAGCCGGGCCGAGGCAAAGCCAGCCGGGCCGAGGCAAACCCAGCCGGGCCAAGGCAATCCCAACTCCCCGCCGGCGGCAAACCCAGCCGGGCCGAGGCAAACCCAGCCCCGCCGGCGTTTGAGGCGCGGGGGTCCGGGGGCAGCGCCCCCGGCAACGGCGCCGCACGGAGACGGCAACCGTCCGGCCCGCGGCTAGCGAAGGGCGTCGGCGACTTCCCGCGCCGCGTCCACGACCCGCGGCCCCACCCGCTCCGGCACCGCGTCGGCCAGCATGACGACCCCCACGCTGCCCTCCAGCCCGCTGATGCCCACCAGCGGCGCGGCAGCGCCACTGGCGCCCGCCTCCAGCTCGCCGTGGGTCAGCGTGTACCCCGGTTCGATCAGCGAACCCTGACGGGCGGCCAGGATGGCCCGCCCCGCGGCCCCGCGGTCCAGCGGGTGGCGGAAGCCGGCCCGGTAGGCGACGTGGTAGTCCGTCCAGGTCGGCTCGACGACGGCGACGGCGAGCGCCTCGGACCCGTCGACGAGCGTCAGGTGCGCGGTGGCACCGATGTCCTCGGCGAGGGACCGCAGCGCGGGCAGCGCGGCTTCGCGCACCAACGGGTGCACCTGCCGCCCCAGCCGCAGCACCCCGAGCCCGACGCGCGCCCGGCCGCCGAGGTCACGGCGGACCAGGGCGTGCTGTTCGAGCGTGGCGAGGAGCCGGTAGACCACGGTGCGGTTGACACCGAGGCGGTTGGAGAGCTCGGTGACAGTCAGACCGTGGTCGGTGTCGGCGAGCAGTTTGAGGACTTTGAGCCCTCTGTCGAGAGTCTGGGAGGTTTCCGCGGTCACGACGCCTCTCCCTCTTTCGGTGAGCGGCGGTAACTCTCGGGTGACGTACGTCGCCGGTCCCGCGGCGACGCACGGAGAGGCCGCCGGTAGCGGCCATTGCACCGGCTGCGCTCCCGCGGCGGCGCTGCCACGGTGCGTTGATGCGGGGACATTAGCGAGCAGGTCCGCTCAGCGGAAGGCCTCGTCCAGAATCCGGGCGCCTACAACCCGTTTATGCCGGTTCCTGAACGCCCGCCGAACCGTTTCGGCGTTCGCCGGGCGGAGCCCGCCTGTAGGACCGCACAGGCGGGCCGGAGACCCGGACCGGCCGCCGCCCGTACGATGCTCCGCACCGAAAACCGTGACACTCCGTAGCGATCGGCGGAGCCTCACCGCATCCGGGTGGCCCACTCCTGCACCTTCTTGATCCGCTCCCGGATCTGCCCGGCCGTCGCCTCGGCGCTCGGCGGGCCGCCGCAGACCCGGCGCAGCTCGGTGTGGATCACGCCGTGCGGCTTGCCGCTCTGGTGGACGTACGCGCCGACCATCGTGTTCAGCGATTTGCGCAGCTCCAGCAGCTCCTTGTGGGAGACCACCGGCCGCCGTTCCGCGGGCAGCTCCAGCAGGTCCGCCTCTGAGTCCGGCTTGCGGCGGCTGTGCGCGATCTGCCGCGACTGCCGCTTCTGGAGCAGCATCTGCACCTGGTCCGGCTCCAGCAGTCCGGGGATGCCGAGGTAGTCCTGCTCCTCCTCGCTGCCGGGGTGGGCCTGCATGCCGAATTCGGCACCGTCGTACAGCACCCGGTCGAAGACCGCGTCGGACTCCAGTGCCTCGAAGGACATCTGCTCGTCCTCGCCGGTGTCCTCGTCCTCCTGCCGGTTCGCCTCGTCCATCTCCTTCTCGGACTCGGCGTACGGATCCTCCTCGCCCTGCTTCTTGGGCTTGTCGAGGACGTGGTCGCGCTCGACTTCCATCTCATTGGCGAAACCGAGGAGATAAGGAATGGTCGGAAGGAACACGGATGCGGTCTCACCGCGCCTGCGTGATCGCACGAAGCGGCCGACCGCCTGGGCGAAGAACAGCGGGGTGGAGATCGTCGTCGCGTACACGCCCACCGCGAGGCGCGGCACGTCGACGCCCTCGGACACCATGCGGACCGCGACCATCCAGCGGTCGTTGTTCCCGCTGAAGGTGTCGATGTTCTTCGAAGCGCCGGTGTCGTCGGAGAGCACCAGGGTCGCCTTGGTGCCGGTGATCTCGCGGATCAGCTTGGCGTAGGCGCGGGCCGAGTCCTGGTCGGAGGCGATGACGAGCCCGCCCGCGTCGGGAATGCCCTTCCTGACCTCCGTCAGCCGCTGGTCGGCGGCGCGCAGGACGTTCGGCATCCAGTCGCCGCGCGGGTCCAGCGCCGTGCGCCAGGCCTGCGAGATGGCGTCCTTGGTCATCGGCTCGCCGAGCCGGGCCGCGATCTCGTCGCCGGCCTTGGTGCGCCAGCGCATGTTGCCGCTGTAGGACAGGAAGATCACGGGCCGGACGACGCCGTCGCCGAGCGCGTTCCCGTACCCGTAGGTGTAGTCGGCGGAGGAGCGCCGGATCCCGTCGTTGCCCTCCTCGTAGGTGACGAAGGGGATCGGGTTGGTGTCGGACCGGAAGGGCGTACCGGTCAGCGCGAGCCGCCGGGTCGCCGGGTCGAAGGCCTCCAGGCAGGCCTCGCCCCAGGACTTGGAGTCGCCGGCGTGGTGGATCTCGTCGAGGATCACCAGGGTCTTGCGCTGCTCGCAGCGGTTGCGGTGCAGCATGGGGCGTACGCCGACACCGGCGTAAGTGACGGCGACGCCGTGGTAGTCCTTGCTGAGCGGGCCCGCCGAGTACTCGGGGTCCAGCCGGATGCCTATCCGGGCCGCCGCCTCAGCCCACTGCTTCTTCAGGTGCTCGGTCGGCGCGACCACGGTGACCTGCTGCACGACGTGGTGGTGCAGCAGCCACGAGGCGAGGGTCAGCGCGAAGGTGGTCTTGCCTGCGCCGGGGGTCGCGACCGCGAGGAAGTCACGCGGCTGCGTCTCGATGTACCGGGTCAGGGCACCCTCCTGCCAGGCACGCAGCTTGCTGGCGGTGCCCCACGGCGCACGGCCGGGGAAGGCGGGTGAGAGGTGGTGGGAGGCGGTAGTAGTCACGGTCCCCGGTTCGTCGCTCTCGGCAGTTCAACAACAGTCGTACGTAGGACAACCGGGCCACCCTACCGGCCCGGGCCCGCCCCTCGCGGAGGGACAGGCCCGTGACCTCGGGCGGTGCGGCGAGGGTCACACCGGTGTCTCACCGTCCGGCCGAACCCGGCGGGCCCGGCAGCCCCTGGGCGCCCTGACCCCGGGGGCTGGCCCGACCCCGGGCGCCCTGACCCCCGCGTCCGGCCCGATCCTGGGCGACCTGACCCCGGCGCCAGCCCGACCCCAGGCGGCCGAACCCTGGCGGGCCTGCACACCCCGAGCGCCCTGACCCCCGCGTCCGGCCCGACCCCGGGCGGCCCGACCCCGGCGTCCCAGCCCTACCCCAGGCGGCCGAACCCTGGCGGGCCTGCACACCCCGAGCGCCCTGACCCCCGCGTCCGGCACGACCCCGGGCGGCCCGACCCCGGCGGGCCGGCACGACCCGGGCGGCCTGACCCCCACGTCCGGCACGACCCCGGGCGCCCTGACCCCCGCGTCCGGCACGACCCCGGGCGCCCTGACCCCCGCGGGCCAGCACGACCCCAGGCGGCCGAACCCCCGCGGGCCGGCACGATCCCGAGCGGCCGAACCCCGGCGGGCCGACACGATCTTGGGCCTGCCAGCACGCCCGGTCCGGCCAGGGCCGCCAGGGCTGCCAGGGCCGCAGGCCGCAGGCCGCAGGCCGCAGGCCGCAGGCCGCAGGCCGCAGGCCGCAGGCCGCAGGCAGCAGGCAGCAGGCCGCAGGCCGCAGGCAGCAGGCAGCAGGCCGCAGGCCGCAGGCAGCAGGCCGCAGGCCGCCATGAACGGGCCCAGGTCGCCATGACCGGCCCAGGCCGCCCTGGACCGCGTGGGCCGTCAGGGCTCGGACCGCGCAGGGAGGTCCGGCCGCCCGTCCAGCCGGGTGGCGACCCACGCCCCCACCAGCGCCACGCAGGCCATCGGCAGGAAGACCACCAGGAACGCCGCCGGGTGCGCGGCACCGCCGGCGCCCGCGGCCACCTCGTGCCCGGCGCCCACCGATCCCCCGCCCAGCGCGGCGAACGCCGCCCCGCCCGCCGCCAGCAGCACCACATTGGCCAGCGCGTCCGAGATCTGCAGGGCGGCGGAGTTCGCCCCGGCCTCGTGCGGCGCCGACAGCTTCAGCAGCAGCACGCTCGTGGAGCCGATGACGAGACCCATCCCCAGGCACCCCACCGCCCACGCCACCGCCACCGTCCAGACCGGGACGGACTCGATCAGCACGGCCGGCGCCGTGGCGATGGCCAGCGCCACCATCACCATCCCGGCCACCATCAGCCGCTCCCGGTACGGAACCATCCGCCCCTTCGACTGCACCCACGAGCCGCCCGCCCAGGTCACCCCGCCGAGCGCGAGCGAGAACCCCGCCATGGTCGGGCTGAGCCCCCGCTGGGTCACCAGCATCAGCGGCACGAAGCTCTCCGCCGCAATGAACGACCCCGCGGCCACCCCGCGCAGCAGCACCACCGACGGCAGCCCGCGCCGCGCCAGGTACGTCCCGCGCGGCAGCAGCCCCAGCACGGCGGGCACGAGCAGCGCCGCACCGGCCGCACCCGGCACCACCGACCACCATTCCAGCCCCTGGGCGGCGTACTGCAGCAGTCCCGCGCCCACCGAGATCCCCAGGGCCAGCCGGATCCGCCGCCGGTCGAAGGCCACCGGCTCCCCGCCCACGGGCCCGGAGGCGGTCCGCCGAATGGCCGGCAGCGCCACGCACAGCGGCACGACCACGAGGACCGGAATCCCGAGGAACACCCACCGCCACCCGAGGTGCTCGGTGACGGTCCCGGACGCCAGCGGCCCGACGATCGACGGCACCACCCAGCTCGCGGCGAAGGCCGCCATGATCGCGGGCCGCAGCCGCTCCTCGTACGCCCTGCTCACCACCACGTACAGCGCGACGATGACCAGCCCGCCACCGAGGCCCTGAACGGCCCGCCCCAGCACGAACACGCCCATGACCTGCGCGGTCCCGGAGCACACCAGGCCGGCGGCGAAGGCCCCGATCCCGACGGTCAGCGGCCGCAGCGGGCCCTGCCGGTCGGCCCACTGCCCGGACAGGACCATCCCGAACAGGCTGGTGGTGAAGTATGCGGAGAACCCGAAGGCGTACAGCCCGACCCCGTGCAGCTCCCGCGCGGCGACGGGCATGGCCGTCCCGACGGCGGTCGCCTCGAAGGCGATCAGGAAGACGACGGAGATGATCCCGACACTGAGCGTCCGGTACGCGGGGCCGAGGATCCCGCCCGGCGACGGGGCCGGGCGGGGCGCGGATATCCGGGGCAGGCGGCGTTCAAGGGCACTCATCGCCCCAGAGTAAGGCGCGTGGCCGCTTTTCGACCCTGTCATTCAGACGGATCCCGCCCTCCGCCTGAAGCCCTGGTCCCCCGGACTGTGAACGCCGCATGGCAGTCACATTGCACCCCCGGGGAAACCCTTCCCCGCCACCACCGACCCTCATACGGTCATGTCCATCACCACCACACAGCCGTGTGCCCGAGTGGTTTAGGGACTCGCCTGCAAAGCGAGTTACGCCGGTTCGATTCCGGTCACGGCTTCTGGCCGCCTGACCAGGCGGAACGAAAGGGCGGCACCCCCGACGGGGTGCCGCCCTTTCGCCCTCCCCAAGATGCGAGCCGGCCCGCCCGACGGGCCGCCACGCCCCGCAACTCGTACGGCCGAGCTCACTCGGCAGCACTCGTACGGGAGCGCCCCGCGGCGGGTGGCTGCGGGGCGCCTTGGGGGGGTCAGTCGATCTTCTCCCCGTCGTAGGTACCGCCCTTGCAGACGTTGTCCGTCAGATCGGCCGTTCCGCCGCCCTGCTTGCACTCAGATGGGGTGACGTAGGTTGCGGCACCCTGCGTGGCGGCGGTGGCGGTGGCGACGCCTGAGAGGCCGAGTCCGGCGAGGGCTGCCGTGGCGATGACGGCGGCGAAGATTCGTCGAATGCGCATTCGGTTTCCCTTTCACGATCGACTCGGTTGGAGCACTGGCCGGCTTGATCTCCACCCCCGCCGACGGCACGTCACGTTGCGCCGTCAGGATGACGGTGCCACCAGGTGCGGGTGCGAGGTCGGTCACGCGGCCCATCGGGCAGGCCCTGTATCGCTGGGCCTACGCTCGCTATTCCAAGCTAGCAATTCACGCAAATGGGCGCATTTTGGCGTACGGACCGCAGGCGGTGACGTCTGTGGTTGCACTCACCGCCCCCGCGATCTCGCCGCGGTTGTCCAGGGTCGGTTCAATGCCCGCGTCACGGCCTGGGGAGTGCAGACGCCGTGTCCGGCAGGCCGCCGTTGTTCTCGCATCCCAGCTCCTTGGCGATCGCCCGTGCGGCGGAGTGCGCTAGGACCAGGTAATGCTCGCCAAGCAGGGCGTCTCCCTTACTGTCGTCGTTTCGGTCCTTGTAGTAGGCCGTGATCCGCAGCGGTGCTTCGTGTGTTGAGCCGACACGGGAACTGACGCAGTCGAACGCCACGCCTCGCTCTTTCTCCGCTTGCGTCACCCGCACAGCGGACTGGCTGGTGCCGGGCGCGCCCGCATTCCCGCTCACGGCAGCGAGGCGGATCTCCCCCATCCGCGTTCCTCTACCCACGCTTCCAGCAACCGTGCACGCGGGAACGGCGACCTCCCCGGCCTTCGGCCCTGCGCGGTAGGCGTCCTCAAGTGCCTTGCCCATAGCCGTGACACCGATGGCCTGCCCATCGTCGTTGACCAGGTACGAGGACTGCAGAACGTCCTTCAGAGCCTCACCGGCGGCATCCGTGATCAACCCCGGGCACGCTTCCGTAAGACCCACTTCCGGAGCCTTCACCGAACGCGATGCCTTGGGTTCAGGGTCAGACGTGGTACATCCTGCGACCACGGCCACGATTACCGCGAGCGCCGCGAGGCGAGCAGTGGAAACCTTCAGGGCGCGCACTTCAGCTCCTTGCGGGGGAGATCCTGGTCGTCCTTCATCGGCTGAACGTACATCGGCCTGGTCTCGCCACATGCATCAGGACGGCGCCTTCGAACTGTCCACCAAGTCACGGCCGACCGAATGGGCGACCTTGGATTCCTTGGACGCCACACCAGCCAGCGTGTTGGCATCCTGCTGGGACAGGCCCGAGCCGGCAGCCGCGTGCAGGACGGCCTTGCTTGCCGCCTCGCTCGTCTGCCCTTCGGCTTCTGCGTACATCTTCGCCACAGCCTCTTCGGTGGTGGCAGTCCTCTCCTTGCCCTTCTCCTTGGCGTCCTCGACGAAGAGCTCGGTGACGTCTTCCTGAACCCATTCCACGATGTCCCCGGCCAGCGGCACCATTTCCAGGTACTTGCCACCTGCCGCGCTGATGCCGCGGTTGATCCACTTGGCGCCGTCCTCGACGCCCTTCACGTACTCCTCGTTCGTGTGGGCCGTTTCGGCGTGCATGCCCTGGGCGCGGGCCTCCGTCAGCATTCCCGCGATCTGGCCGCCAGGCTGCACGGCGTTCTCCACAGCCGCGTCCATGAGGCCGTGCGCGCCCGGGTGCTGGACCACGTCGGTGACGAGGACAGCCGTGAACGCCTGGTTGGCGTTCGTAATGGCGCCGTAGGCCTCCGGATCCTGGGCGACCGCGCCGAGGAAGCGGGACATCGTCGCCTTGTTGAACTCCGCCATCTCGCCGCTGACCTTGATCTGGTTGCCGCCGTTCTCGGCGGACGCCTGGAGGTCCGGGATGTATTCCGCCGCCATGTTGCCGAAGTGCCCCGCCAGGGGGCCCAGCCGCGGCTTCTTGTCCTCGTCGTCCGGGTCCTGCGCCACCAGGGACGGGTCGTCGCCCACCTTCTCGACGACCCGCTCCATGATCGACGCCATCTCCTTGGTGTGCGGCACCGGCTTCGCGTCCTCGTCGCCCGCCGCGCGCCCGCTGACCGCCGCCTCCAGGGCGGAGCCGAGCGCCTCCTGGCCCGGGCCCGCTTCGCCGTACGGGTGCCCCGGAGCCCGGTCGAAGGCGTCCGCCCACGACTCCTTGTCGAGCATGTAGTCGACCATGCCCCGCGCCTTGCCGTGCTGCCCGTCCACGGCCTTGTCGGCCGCCGTCACGATGCCGTCGCCGTTGCTGTCCTGGCGGACCGGCTCGTTGAAGAAGGCCGTCGCCGCGTCCGGGTTGTGGGACATCGCGTCCATCAGCCCCGTCAGCGGATAGAAGCCGCGGCTTCCGTCCTTGGCCTGGCTGAGCACCGTCTTCGGGTCGTACGGGGCCCCGTGCTCCCAGTCCTTCGCGTGCTCCCGGTCGAACGCGACCATGTCCCGGCCGACCGAGGTCAGGAAGTCCTTGTCGTACTTGCCCTCGTGCAGCAGCGCGCCCAGCGCCTGGTACCCGTAGATCTTGCTGGTCAGGTCGCCCGTGACCTGCATCTCCTTGCGGCCGGCCTTCATCAGGTCGGTCGTCCAGGCCGCGTCCAGGTGGTTCGGCGAATCCTTCTGCGTGGCGAGCCCCAGCATCGCGCCCATGTCGTTCTGGATGTTGCCGACCATCGCCAGCCGGTCCTTGCCCGCCTCGCCCAGCGTCGACGCGTCGATGGACAGCTTCGCGTACGCCTCCAGCGTGCCCTCGGGGCCGAGCTTGCGGTAGAAGTCCGGCGCGAACTCGGGGTCGTTGCGGTTGTCGTCGAGCAGGTCCTCCAGCTCGCGCAGCGCCTCGGGGTTGCGCGCCACCCCACCCGGCTCCTTGCTGAGCTTCTTCATCAGGTCGGCGGCGCGGTCGGCCTGTTCGCCGTCCAGGGTGGTGTACTTCGGCCCGCTGAAGTTGTGCTCGTCCGAGACGTTGGCGCGCAGCGCACGGGCCAGGGAGTCGTCGGCGTCCGCCACGTCCTCGACGAGCCGGTCCACCTTCGCCTGCCAGGCCTTGCGGTTCTCCTCCTGCTTGCGCTTGAACTCGGCGTAGTCCGGGTCGTGCCGCGCCGCGAACTCGGTCTTCGGGTCCATCGGGATGGCCGTGACCTTGCCGGCCCCGTCCACCTGGAACCCGGCGGCGGGCGCCTCCTCCTGGACTGCCTTCTTCAAGGCGTCCTGGGCCGTCTTGATGGTGGTGTGGCCGTCGCTGAGGAGCTGCTGGACGCCCCTGGCCTCCTTGGCCGCGTCCTCGAACTCCTTGGCCGTCTTGTCGACGAACGCCCGGCCGACCCCGGCCGTGACCCCGCTCCACTCCGCCTTGTCGGCCTTCGCCTTCATGCCGTTGCGAGCGGCCTCGGCCAGCTCGTCCAGCTTGTCGGCCATGGCCTTCCAGTCGGTGGCCGCCGTCTGGAGCTTGTCCAGCGGGGCGTGCATCACGTTCTCGTACGTCAGCATGCGGGAGGCCTACTTCAGGTATTTGTCGATGGCGGACGCGGTGAAGTCGGCCTGGAGCTGCTGCTCGTCCTGGGCGTGGGACTTGAGCGAGTAGTTGAGGCCGTTGGAGATGTTCGCGCAGGCGGCCACGAGGGTCTTCACCTGGCTCTCCCAGGTGCTGCCGACCTTCAGCAGCGCCGCCCCGCTCCCGAAGTTCTCCTTGGTGAGCGCACCCGCCGCCTCGGTCGTCGCGGTGGCGGCGTGCTTGCCGTCGGTCTGCAGCCGGCTGTGCAGCTTGAACGCTTCGGACCCGATCGCACCGATGTGGTCCTGATTCAGCTCCAGGTCCCCGCCACCGCCGCTACCGCCGGGGTCCATCGGCACGTGGTTGAGCCGCATGGAGACATTGGCGGCCGCAGTGGCGCGCGCCGACGCCCATTCCTCGTCGAACGACATCGCGTTAACTCCTGTGGGTGTCAGGTCGTGGGGGAAGTGGGGGTGAGTGGTGTCAGCGGTTGCGGCGGACGACGACTGCGGTGACGGCACCGTCGATCACCAGGCACTGTAACGCCTGTTCGAGTCCCGTCACGGGTCTCAGGAACCGCTCTCCGGCTTCGGCAGGCCGTCCGCCCGGGCGGGGAGACCACCGTCTTTCGCGCACCCGAGTTCCTTGGCAACGGCCAGGGCAGCGGAATGGGTGGCAACCAGGTAGTCCTGGCCGAGAACAGCCTCGCCCTTGCTCTCGTCCCAACGTTCCTGGAACGCCAGCGTGATCTGCAGAGGGACGTCCTGAGTGGAGCCGACACGCGAACTGACACAGTCGAACGTGAGGTCGACGTGCTTCCCCCGGGTCGAGACCCGAGCCTCGCGGGCGCCCGCTCCCGGGAGGTCGGCCGGGTCTGCGGCCTGCTTGCTGTAAGCAGTGAACATCACTCTCACGGTGGGGATGCGAGACCCTTTGTCCGCTCCCGCGACCTCGCAGACCGGTTGTGGGGCATCCCGGATCTTCTTGCCGGAACGGTAGGCGTCCTCCATCGCCTGAGCGACGGCCCGCACGTCGGGGTTCCTCTTCTCCTCCCGGACCCGGAACCCGGTGGATTCGAGGACACGCTCCAATGCCTTTCCTCCCTCGTCCGGGAACAGTCCGGCGCAAACCTGGCCGACGGGGAGGGTGTGAGAGGCAGTGCTCCGGGACGTCGGTTCCGGCTGACTGGCGGAACAGCCGACGACCGTCGTGCCCAGGATCGCAAGGCCGACTGCCTGGCCCGCCAGTTGACGCGGAATCGGAGCCCCCTTCACTTGACGCCCTCCGTCTGCCCCTCGTGCCCCTGCTGACGGGCGATGGAGTTGCCGGTTTGATATCCGAGGCGCATCGACTCGGTGAAGTCGTTGCCGAAATCACTGTTCGGATCGATGTTGTGGCGCGCCATGAACTTCTGCATCGGCGCCTCTGCACTGTGCTCGCCCGCCTGGAACATGGCCTTGTTGCTGTCGTGCGTCTCGCCGTCGATCTTGTCCTTGTGCTTCTCGACCGCCTCGTCGGACCACTCTCCGATGACTTGCGAAGCGGCCTGTTCCACGGCACCGCTGCCGACGTCGACAGCCAGAGGCACCAGGATCGCCGCGGCTCCGGCAGCGGCCGCGGTGGCGGGCAGGAAGGCGACACCGGCGGCGACGGCCGCCGTCGTCCCGAATTCGATCCAGGAAGAACGCTGTTCGTGCGCCTTCTCGTACTTTTCGTGCACCTTCTCGCCGACCGCCTGGACCTGTCCTGCCCTGGACTCGTCGAGGATGCCCTGCACCTCGGCGGTGGTACGGATCGTCGCCCGGGCCCGCCCCTCGTCGATCGCGCCGTTGTGTTCGCCTTCACTCTCGAGGACGCTCGAGGCGTAGATGCGTTCCGCGGTGGACACGGTCGCGTAAGCGTCAGGGTGCTGCCCGAGGGCGGCGATCAAATCACGGGCGCCTTCGCGGCCGAAGTCCACGTGCGCCTGCTTGTCACCGTCGCGCGGGCCGAAGACGCTGTGGTCCGGGTCCGCGCTCAGTGCACGGTTGACGTCGTCGATGTACCCGGCGGTCATGTTCCCCAGGCTGTCCGCGAGCACCTCCTGGTGCTTGAGCAAGGCGGCGTCGCCTCCGTACTTTGCGGCGGCTGCCTCCATCACCCGCGCCCCGGCCTCGGTCCGGTTGAGCTCCGGCTTGGGGTCGTCCCACGCGTGGCCGAGCGTCGCCGCCTCCAAGGCGTGGCCCAGGGCGTCAGGCATGTACTTCTCGACCTTCTTCAAGTCATCGAAGTTCACACCCTCCATGTCGATGGTGTAGTCGTACTTCTCATTGCCGAAGAAGTCGAGGTAGTTGGTGACCGGCTTGCCCTTGGCGTCCTTGCCCAGGTTGGGCTCGCCACCCTTGGCGGTTCCATCCTCGCTGTACGCCTGCGGCTTGCGTTCCGGGTCGAAGAACTGGGTCGCCGCCTCCGGGCTGTGCCCCATCGCCTCCAGGAAGCTGACCACCGGGTCATAGCCGGCGCCGTTGACCCCGGACGGGTTGAACAGGTTCCTGCCGTACCCGTTGATGTGCCGCGTCGAATTGAAGAAGTCCGGGTCCTTCGCATGGACCTGCGTGGCGTGTTCGGCGATGGGGACCAGGAACTTGGGGTCGTAATTGCCGTAGCGCATGATGCCGCCGAGCAACTGGTAGCCGTACGGCGGGTTCTGGTCGTACTTCGCGAGCGGGATGTGCTGCGTGCCCAGCTTGCGCAGCTCCTGCGCGTAGCTGTCCGGCAGGTGCGGCTCGTTCTTGGAGTTGGTGGCGGTGGCCAGGTTGAGGCCCAGGTTCTTCTGGAGCTCCTGGACGTCCTTGAGTCGCTGTTCGTCGAGCTCGGAGTAGTCGTAGGTGTCGGTGGACAGGTAGCCGAAGAACTGGAGCACGCCCTTGGGGCCGAGGGTCTCGTAGAAGTTCTTCGAGAACTCCGGCACCTTGGCGTTGTCCGCCAATAGCTCGTTGAGCTCCACCAGCTCGTCGTGGCTGATCTCCCGGCCCTTCTTCGCGAGATCAGCGGCTCGGCCGGCCTGTTCCGCGTCGAGGGTGGCGTACTTCGGACCGCTGAAGTCGTGCCCGTCGGTGACGTTGGCACCGAGCATGCGGGCCAGCGACCGGTCGACGTCGTCGCAGTTCTCGATGATGGCGTCGATCTTCTGCTGCCACAGGCCGCGGTTCTCGCTCAGGGACCGCTGGTAGTCGGGATCGTGCCGGGCCGCGTTGCGCTCGCCCTCGGTGGCCGGCGGGATGGCCGTGACCCGGCCGGTGGCATCGACCTGGAATCCGGCTGCCGGGGCTTCCTCCGTGGCGATCTTCTTCAGCTGTTCCCTGGACTGCTTGAAGGTGGCGAGGCCCTCGGTCAGGGCTGCGTGGATGCCCTTGGCCTCCTTGGCGGCGTCCTCGAACTCCTTGGCCGTCTTGTCGACGAAGGACCGCCCGACCCCGGCCGTGACCCCGCTCCACTCCGCCTTGTCGGCCTTCGCCTTCATGCCGTTGCGAGCGGCCTCGGCCAGTTCGTCCAGCTTGCCGACCATGGCCTTCCAGTCGGTGACCGCCGTCTGCAGCTTGTCGACGGGCGCGTTCAACACGTTCTCGTACGTCAGCATGCGGACTCCGCCTACTTGAGGTATTTGTCGATCGCGGATGCGGTGAAGTCGGCCTGGAGCTGCTGTTCGTCCTGGGCGTGGGACTTGAGCGAGTAGTTGAGGCCGTTGGAGATGTTCGCGCAGGCGGCGACCAGGGTCTTCACCTGCGCCTCCCAGGTGGTGTTGACCTTGAGCAGCGCCGCCCCGCTCGCGAAGCTCTCCTTGGTGAGCGCACCCGCCGCCTCCGTGGTTGCGGTGGCGGCGTGCTTTCCGTCCGTCTGGAGCCGGGAGTGCAGCTTGAACGCCTCGGAACCGATCGCGCCGATGTGGTCCTGATTCAGTTCCAGGTCCCCGCCACCGCCGCTACCGCCGGGGTCCATCGGTACGTGGTTGAGCCGCATGGAGACATTGGCTGCGGCCGTGGCACGCGCCGACGCCCATTCCTCGTCGAACGACATCGCATGAACTCCTGTGGGGCGGGTCTCAGGGCATGGGGGTCAGCGGTTACGGCGTACGACGACCGCGGTGACGGCGCCGCCGATCAGCACGCAGGCGCCGAGGCCGAGGCCGATCCAGGGCAGGAGGCTGCCGTCCTTCTTCGCGTCGGCCTGGGGCGCCGGTGCGGGTGAGGCGGTGTCGGGGGCCTTGGCGTCCGGGGAGCCGGGCGGGGTCTTGCTTCCGGGGGCAGTCGCCGCCGCCAGGTCGGGCAGCGGGTAGACGTCGGCCGGGCCGGGGTCGCCGGGGGTGGCGATGGCGATGCGGGGCCGGACAACGCCGTAGCCGATGTAGTCGTTGCGCTGGGCGCCGGAGGTGGGCTTGCCGGCCGTGTTCAGGAGGACCCGGAGGACCTGGTTGTTGGTCCAGTCGGGATGGGCGGACCAGATGAGGGCGGCGGAGGCGGAGGCGAGGGCTGACGCGTCGCTGGTGCCGTGGGTCTTGCACAGTCCCGTCTTGCTCTTGCAAGCCGTGACGATGTCGATGCCGGGGGCCGCCAGGTCCACCTGCGGACCGTGCTGCGACTCCTTCGTGGCCTCGCCCTTGGCATCCACTGCGGCTACGCCCACCACTCCGGGCGTCCCGGCCGGGTACTCGACTTCGTTGGTCGAATCTCCGCTATTGCCGACAGCGGCGAAGATCAACTTTCCCTTAGAAAGGGCGTACTTGACCGCCTCGGCTCGCTCTCGATCATCCTCGGGTGTCCCACTAGTGCCATTGGACAAATTGATGATCTTGGCATCCGAGTCTGCCGCATATCGAATAGCCGCCACCTTCGAAGGAGTCTTGGCTCCGTCCAGCACATCAGGCACGCGGATCGGCAGAATCTTGGCACCGGGGGCAAGGCCGTAACTTCCGTCGCCGCTTGGGTGCTTCCCGGTGGCTGCGATCACCGCCGAGATGCTCGTACCGTGACCGTCGTAGTCATTGTCCCTGTCGCCCGGCGCATCACCGACTGGGAACACCGCACCAGGTAGGACTTGCCCTTCCAACTCCGGGATGCGATTGACACCAGTGTCAATCACAGCGACTGTGACGCCCTTGCCCGTGCTGGTCTTCCAGATTTCGTCAGCCTTCATGGCGTCGAGATGCCATTGCTGCGAGCGAATGGTCTCTGCATGGGCCGGGGTCGCGGCGACCCCGGCCAGCAGGAGACCCACAAGAGCCGCGGTCGCCTTACGCATGTGCATCCCGTGCCATGTCCGTTCTGCTCAGTCGATCACCGGTGGGACAACGCGACGGTTGCCCTGCCAGGTCTCTTCGTCCTCGGCCAGATAATCGGGGCGGTCGCCCCCCTGGTCCTCACGTCGATTGCCCGGAGTGCGGGCACCCGCTCCCGCCTGGCCCAGGGCACCCGCGCCGACTCCACCGGAACCGTTGCGTACGAGACCCGAGCCGCCCTGCGTGAACGGCTGACCGCCTGTGGTCGGACGGCCGCCAGCGGGCTGACGCCCGCCCACGACACCGCCGGGTTCCGTGGCCAGGCGACGGCCTGCCGGGGACCCTCCCGTCCCGTGGGAGCCACCGGGGGCATGACCGAATCCGCCGCCCAATCCGCGGCCCGCCTGTGGGCCTTCGCCGATGACCGTGCCACGTGGGATGCGTGCGTTCGGGCTGTTGGTGGTTACCTGACGACCGCCCATGATGCCCGTGTCACGGGGAGGCAAGCCTGGGAGACCGCCGGCCTTGCCGAGTGGGCCACTCGTACCCGGAAGCGGGGTCTTGGGCCCGAAGACACCAGGGCCGACTCCAGGAACCGACTTCGGCCCACCAAGCTGCGGGAGAGAAACAGGCGGGACAGCGACAGGAGGTGCCCCACCAGGCCCTGTAGGCGGCGGTGTACTGGGTCCGGACGTCACCGGCGGCAGGGTCGGGTTCGGAGGAAGCGTGCCGACCGTGTCGAGGCCCACGTTTACTTCTTGGTCCAAGCGCCCTGGCAGGGGGGACGGCCCCGCCGTCCGGGGCACGGTGCTGTCCGGCTGCGGCTGGTATCCGGGGATCAAACCGGAGCCGTTCGAAGAGCCGCTGTCACCGGGTGCATACGAAGAGCTTCGTCCGTAGCTCCCGGATCCAGTTTCGCCGCCAGGGCGAGCCATCTCGTCCACACCACTACGCATGTCAGGGACGAAGTCCTTCGGCGGCGGCGGAAACGTAGGAATCTCCGCCGCGCTCATCCTCTTCGCCGATTCCTCGTACGACTGCGCCAGGTTGTTCATCAGCCGGACCGCGTCGCGATGGTCGGCGTCCAGCCGCTTCACCACGGCCGGGTCGGGCTTCGGCGCGTCCGGGTCGTTGTGGAACTTGCGGAGCAGCGCGATTTCCTCAGCCGCGGCCGAGTCGTACTTCGGCATGGCCTGGGCCTCGGCCATCTTCTGGGCGGCCGTGCCCATGTACGTCGCACCCGTCGCGCTGTACTCGCTCAGACGCAGCGTCGCGTTGCCCGCGCGGCCGACCCACTCCTGGAACTTGGTGGCTCCTTCGCCCTCCCAGCCGGTCACGACGTGGTTCTTCAGCTTCTCCGCGATCTTGGCAATGTCCTCGGAGGCCTTCTTCAGCTGGTCCGCCCGTGCCTGCACCGCCTTCGGGTCGATCGAAGCGATCATCGCCTGCAGCTGCTGGTGCGGGGTGCCGTCAAAATTCGTTGCCATCAGATAGTGCCGCCTGACGTGTCAACCGAAGGGGTACTCGGCGGCTGGTTGGCCGCCTTCAGCCTGCGCTGTTCCTCAAGCCACGGGTCGCGCTCCGGCACGTACTCCTTCTCCGCCTGCCTGGCGATGGCCGCCATGCGCCGCTTCGTTTCCTCATCGACGCCGCTGTAGCCCTTGCCCGCCGACAGGACCGCGATGCCCAGGGCCTCGATCTGATCCGCCAGCCCCTTCGACAGCTTCTGCAGCTCCGTGATGACGGTGTCGTACGCCTTGAAGAGGTCGCCGACCTCCTTGAAGTCCTTGCCGAGCTTGGCAGCCGGGAGGGTGCTGTCCGCGAGCTTCTTGTGGTCCGCGTTTCCGCCGGTCAGGTCGTCCAGCAGCGTGTCGACCATCTTCTTGTACTCGCTCAGCGAGTCGTACTCGACGGAGAGCGCCCTCGCATACCCCGCCCCGAGCATCCCCGGTTCAATCTGCAACACGTCGGCCTCCCCGACTCCCCGTCTCCCCGTGGTCACGGCACTCGTCAGCGCCGCTCCCCGTCCCCGTTCGCGCGTGTTCGCACGCAATTCAGACGCGCCCGTACACACTCTGACCGATCACTCTATCCACCGGCACCGACAGCCCCAACTCCGGGTTGCACGTGCAATGTGGGTCACACGGTCACGAGTTGGGCGCCGCGACCGCCGCCGATGGCCGGATCGGGAGCCTGTTCACCGGGCGGCCCGTGGCCGCGCGTACTGCCGAGGCTACCGCCGCCGGGGCCGTCACCACAGGGACCGCGCTCGCCGCCTTCGCGCCGAACGGGGCCACCACGTCCCGCTCCTCGACCAGTTTGACGATGCGGACCACCGGCGCGTCCAGCGCGGTCGGCAGGGCGTAGCCCGTCAGGTCGGGGTGGCGGACCAGGCCCGCGACCGTGCGGAGGTTTTCCGTCAGGGCCGCGCCCACGCCCTGCGTGACTCCCGCTTCGATACGGGCTTCCAGCTGGCGGGGGTTGAGGACGCGGCCCACGTCCTGGGCCACGGCGAGTTCGACCACGCGCACCGAGCCGAGTTCGATGTCCACGTCCACCACCGCGCGGATCGCGCAGAACGCGAGGCCTACGAAGGCGTCGCCCTGGCCGTCGGCGTCCAGGGGCTCCGTGGGGTGCGGGCGGCACTGGGCCGTCGCCCAGAGCTCCTTGCCTTCTATGGCCTCCGCGACCGTCATCGAGAAGGCACCGTCGTACGACGTGATCCGGCCATCCGCGATTTGGAGCAGTTCCGTGGACATGCCGAGTTTGTGCGCCATCGGCTGGAGGAGCTGCGTGCGGACCATCTTCGCGGCGCGTTCGACGGCGCCGCCCGACACCCACGTGTGGCGGCCGTGCGCCGCCGGGCCCGCCGGCGGCTGGTCCGTGTCGACCGGGGCCGTCGTCACCTCGTCGACGCCCAGGACCTCCTGGACGATCTGACGGGCGAGGGTCGCGAAGCCCTGGCCGGTGTCGACGGCCGCGCAGATGACGGTCGCCGCGCCGTTGACCACCTTGACGGTGGCGGTCGAGACCTCGTCGGTGCCCTCGGCGCCGAGCATGTGCACCATGCCCACGCCGTAGCCGACGCCCCGCCGGACCGCGCCCGGCTCGCCCGCGCCCTCCGGGCCGCCCGGCAGCAGCCACTCGTCCTCCGGGGTGTCCTTCGGGAGGGCGGGGAGCTCGAAGTCACGGACCGCGCGGAGCAGTTCGGCGACCGGGGCCGGGCAGGTCACCGTCTGGCCGGTGGGCAGCAGGTCGCCCGTCGCCAGGACGTTGCGCATGCGCAGTTCCGCGCCGTCGATGCCGAGGGCCGCCGCCAGCTTGTCCATCTGGCCTTCGTACGCCGCGCAGACCTGCATGGCGCCTTCGCCGCGGACGTGGCCGGAGGGGGGGTTGTTGGTGCGGACCGCCCAGCCTTCGACGAAGGCGTGCGGGACGACGTACGGGCCGCAGGCGAACGCCACCGCCGCGGCCAGGGATTCGGAGGACGAGTCGGCGTACGCGCCGCCGTCCATCAGGATCTGCGCCTCGACCTTGACCAGCCGCCCCTCCGCGTCCGCGTGGTGGCGGTAGCGCAGCAGGGTCGGGTGGCGGTGGGTGTGGCCGAGGAAGGACTCCTCACGGGTCGCGGCCAGCTTGACCGGGCAGCCCGTGCGCAGCGCGAGCAGGCCGAGCGGGAGCTGGAAGGCGGCGTCCTCGCGGTCGGCCGTCGCGCCGGGCACGCCGGTGACGACGACGCGTACGCGGTCCGGGTCCAGCCCGAAGCAGGCAGCGGCCAGGTCGCGGTCGATGTGCGGGTCGGTGGAGGCGGTGTACAGCTCCACGCCGCCGTCGGGGCGCGGTACGGCCAGCCCGGCCTCGGCGCCGATGGGCGCGGGGTCCTGGCGGCCGATCCGGTAGAGGCCCTCGACGACGACCTCGCCGGTGACCTCCGGGTCGCCGTAGCGGAGCGGGATGTGCCGGATGAGGTTGCCGTCGGGGTGCAGCGGGGCGGCGCCGAAGGACTGCTCGGGGTCGGTGACCGCGTCGAGGAGCTCGTACTCGACGGCGATGGCGGCCGCGGCGAGGCGCGCGGTGTCGGGGTGGTCGGCGGCGACCGCGGCGATGGGCTCGCCGTGGTGGCGTACGACGTCGTGCGCGAACACCGGCCGGTCCGCGATCCGGCGGCCGTGCGTGGTGGCGCCGGGGACGTCGGCGTGGGTGACGACGGCGCGGACGCCGGGCATGGCGGCGGCGGCCGTGGTGTCGATGGAGAGGATCCGGGCGTGGGCGTGCGGGGAGCGCAGCACGGCGGCCCACAGGAGGCCCTCGGCCCACAGGTCGGCGGCGTAGGGGAAGGTGCCCTCGGTCTTGGCCCGGGTGTCGGCCGCGGGGACGGAGGCGCCGATTCCGCGGGGGACCTGCTGGTCGGCGGGGTCGGTGGGCGCCGCCAGGGCGGTCACCATCATGTTCGTCGTCGTCGCCGTCGCCGCGTCCTGCCCGCTCACGCCGTGCCTCCGTGGTGGATGCCGCCCTCGCCGGGCGCTGCCTGGTGCGGAATGCGCGGCTCCGGCGAAGCTGCGGACTCGCCGCTCGCCGTGGCCGCCGCGGCTGCCGCGCGCTCGGCCACGACGTCGCGCACGGCGTCGACGACTCCCGAGTAGCCGGAGCAGCGGCAGAGGTTGCCGCAGAGCGCCTGGCGGGTCTCCAGTTCGCTGGGGGCGTGGTTGCCCTCCAGCAGGTCGTGGATGGTCATCGCCATGCCGGGCACGCAGAACCCGCACTGCACCGCACCCGACCTGCACAACGCCTGCTGCACATCGGAAAGTTCCCCGTCCGTCGCGAGACCCTCGACGGTGCGGACCTCGCTGCCGGCGGCCGTCGCCGCCGGGACCAGGCAGGAGGCGACGAGCCGGCCGTCGACCTGCACGGCACACGCCCCGCATTCGCCCTGCGAGCAGCCGTCCTTGGCGCCGGCGAGGCCGAGGCGCTCGCGCAGCACGTAGAGCAGGGACTCGCCGATCCAGGCCCCGGTGACGGGGCGGTCGGCGCCGTTCACGCGCAGCACGTAGGAGGCCTGGGGGTGTTCGTTCTCTTCTTCGTACGCCGGCCCCTCGGCCGGTACACCTCCGGTGGGGTCGGCGTCCGGGGGTGACAGGGCACCGTCGGCGGCTTCCGCATCCGGGGCGGGCGCGGCGGCGGTGTCCTCCGGGTGCGGCCCGGCGGCTTCGTCCGCGTCGGCGGAGTCGGACCGGGGGCCGTCCGCGGGCGCGTGCGGGCCCGCGTCGGCGGCGGCTTCGGCTTCGGCTGTCGCTGCTGCGTCGGCGGCCGGGGCTTCGTCCGGTACCGGCCCGGACCCCGCCGGGGCCGGAGCGGCCCCGTTCCCGAAGGCGTCGAAGCCCCGCCCCTCGGTGCTCCCGGACGGCACGAACTCCGCGTGGCCGGTGCGCTCCGTGTGCCCGGCGTCTTCCGAGTGCCCGGTGCGGTCGGCGTGCTCGGCATACACGGTCGGGTCCGTGTGCACGGCCCCTTCCGCGGGGCCGGTCTGACCGACGTGCCCGGTCTGACCGAGGTGGCCGGTGTGGTCGACGTGGCCAGTGTGGTCGACGTGCCCTGTGTGGTCGACGTGCCCTGTGTGGTCGACGTGCCCTGTGTGACCCGTGTGGCCGGCCTCGTCCGTGTAACCGCTGTGACCCGTGTACCCCGTGTCAGCCGTGTGGCCCGTGTGACCGGTGTGACCCGTCTGCTTCGCGGGGTCCGCGTACTCCGCGGCGTCCCCGTACTCCGCGTGGACCTCCTGCTCGGCCCGCACCGCCTGCCCGGCGTGCCCCGCGGGCTCGGCCGGTCCCTCGTTCGCCGCCTGCTCGGCGTGCCCGCCGAAGTCGGCGTGCCCCGCGAGATCCACGTGGCCGGTCCGTCCCGCGTGCCCGCCGAAGTCCGCGTGCCCGCCCGGGCCCGCGAATCCCGGGTGCGCCGCGAACTCGGCGTGCTCCGACGCCCGCGCCCCCTCGGCCCGGTCCTGCGCCGGGCCGTGGGCGGCGTCGATGTCGTGCGGGGCCGGGTGGGCCGGCACGTCCTCCGGGAGCGGGGTGCCCACGCCGGGGCCGCCCAGTACCCGCGGGCCGCGCGGCGCGGTGCCCACCCCGGGGCCGCCGAGCAGCCGGCCGGAGGTCGCCGCGGTGGCGGCCGCGGCGGCGGCCGATGCGGCCGCGGCCGCATCGGTGCCCGGCAGGGTGCCGGTGTCCTGCGTCAGGTACGCCCACGGCGCCGGGGCGCCGCCCGGCAGCGTCGCCGGGGCCTGGCTCCAGTCGGCGTCCAGCGCGCTCGGCGCCGGCGCCGCCGACGGCCGGAAGTCGCCTTCCTCAACCGGAAGCCCGGCCGGTCCGGGTGCCTCCGGCGTCGCCCCGTACTCGCCGTGCTCGCCGTACTCCGCGTACTCCGAGTACGCCGGCACCGCCCACTGCCCCGTCGAGGCCTCGTCCTGGAACCGCCACTCCGCCGTCGCCCCGGGGTCGTGCACCGGCTGCTGCGCCTGCTCCGGCTCGGCCTCGGCGAAGGCCGCCGCCACCGCGGCCGGGATCGGGACCGACGCCGGGATCGGGCCGCCCACAGGCGCGGGCGTGGGCCCGGACGAGCCCTGGTCGGCCGCGCCGGAGTCCCCCGCCTCGGGCCACTGGACTGGCATCGTCCAGGTGCCGGTGGCGGACGGGTCCGTGGTCGCGGAGCCCAGCGGCACGATCATCGGCGGCGGCACGTAGCCGTGGCCGGGCGCCGCGAGCGGCTCCCCGGTGCCGAGCGCGTCCAGCATGTCCTGCGGCAGTTTCACGAAGGCCGTGACGTCCGAGTCGTACTCGCCGCCCTGCGGGACGGGCTCCCAGCCCCAACCCGCCATGCCGTTCCCGTTCGTGCCGTTCGTGTCGTTCGCGTCGTTCCCGGCGTTGCCCTGGGTCACGTTCTCGTTCTCGTTCCCGCTCATGAGGTCAGCGCCCTCCCCAGGGCCCTCCGTGCCAGCACGGCCACCGTGCGCCGCAGGTGCAGCACGCCGGGAGCCACCGGGTCGCCCTGGTCGGGCACGCAGGCGGCCCCGACGTACTCGCCGAAGGCCTCCAGCGCCTCGGGGGCCAGGCTCCGGTCCCCGTCCCAGTCGATCAGCGAGGCCACCCACTGCTCGGCCTCCAGCGGACGCAGCGGCATCGGGGCCACCGCTCCGATCGCACACCGCACGCCCCGGCGGGCCGGGTCCAGTACGAGTCCCACGGACGCCACCGCGCGCCCGGGCCCCGTACGCCCCGTGGCCTTGAGGAACACCTGCGGCGCGTGCAGCAGCGGCACCCGTACGAAGCCGATCAGTTCACCGGGCCGGAGCATCTCGCGGCCCGCCAACAGGTGCGAGACCGGGATCTCCCGCTGCCCGAGCGGTCCGGCGACGAGGAGCACCGCCTCCAGGGCGGCCAGTACGGGCAGGGCGTCGCCGGTGGGCGCGGCCGTGGCGATGTTGCCGCCGAGGGTGCCCGCGTTGCGGATCTGGGGCGGTCCTGCGGCGCGTGCGGCGGCGGCCAGGGCGGGGATCAGGGCCGCGAAGTCGGGGCGTCCCATGCGGGCGTGGGTCAGACCGGCGCCGAGCAGGGCGTGGCCGTCCTGGTACTGCCAGCCGCGGATCTCGTTGATCCGGCCCAGGCCGACCAGCGCGGCGGGCCGCAGTTGCCCGGCGTTCACGGCGGCCATGAGGTCGGTGCCGCCGGCGACGGGCACGGCGGCGGGCATGGCGGTGAGCGCCGCCACGGCCTCGTCGAGCGAGGTCGGCAGCGTCACGGACGGCGTCGCGTGCGGGGCCTGCGCCGAATGCTGGCCCTGCGCGCCGTGCGGCGCATCCGACGCGTGCGGTGCTTGCGGTGCGTGCGTGGTCAACCCAGCTGCCCCTTCCCGATGTCCCGGTCCTGGCGCTCACGCCTGTCCGCCGTACGGTACGTGCTCACCGCCGGGACGTGGCAACTCTGGCACATCTTCCGGGCCGCCCCGCGCGAGGGTCGGCCGGGGCGGGGGCCGGGGGCGGCCGGGCCGTCACGGAGCACCTGCGCGCCGCCTCCCGGCCGCCTCGGGGCCCCCTTTCCGGCGGCCCGTTTTTCCCCGTATAGGAGGAAAACCAGACAGAGTTCCGATTTCCGGCACCGGTGGCGCACCCGCCGCACCGCCCGCCGCGCCGCCCTCCGCACCGCCCGCCGCACCGCCCGCCGCACCGCCCTCCGCACCGCCCGATGTCACACGATCGTCACGCGATCGGGGGTTCCCCCTCCAGGGGGCGCCCGAGCACCCCCGGCCGCCGCTGCCACGGCAACGGCCCGCCCGGCGGCCGGTAGTCGACGCCCAGCGCGTCCAGCCGCGCGTAGTGCGCCGCCGCCATCCGGTGCTCGAACCCGGCGAAATCACGCTCTTCCGGGGCGGGCTGCCACGACCACACGACCTCCGCGAAGGCCGCGAGCCGCGGGAACGCCTGGTAGTCGACCCGGCTCTGGTTCTCCGTCACCTCGGTCCACAGGTTGGATTGCGCGCCCAGCACCCGGGCCGCGGCCGCTTCCGACATCTTCGGCGGTACCGGGTCGAACCGGTACACGTCCTGCAATGTGCGGACGTACCCGATCGGCATCGGCTCGTCCGCGCCGTCCGCCTGACGGTAGTCCAGGTACACCTGCTGCTCGGGGCACATCACCACGTCGTGCCCGGCCTCGGCGGCGGCGATCCCGCCCGCGTAGCCGCGCCACGAGGAGACGGCCGCGCCGTCCGCCAGCCCGCCCTCCAGGATCTCGTCCCAGCCGATCAGCCGCCGGCCGCGCTCCGCGAGCCAGCCGTCGAAGTGCCGGACGAACCAGGACTGCAGCCCGTCCTCCCCGTCCACCCCCAGCTCGCGGATCCGCTCCTGCGCGGCCGCCGAGGCCCTCCACTGCGCCTTGGGGCACTCGTCCCCGCCCACGTGCACGAAGGGTGAGACCTCCACCGGGAAGAGCTCCAGCACCTCCTCGAAGACGCCCTCGTAGAAGCGCAGCACCGCCTCGGTCGGCGCGAGCACGTTCTCGTTGATCCCCCAGTCGTCCCACACCCCCAGCGCCGAGGTGTCCACGACGTCGGTGTTGCCCAGCTCCGGGTACGCGGCGATCGCGGCCTGCGAATGTCCCGGCAGGTCGATCTCCGGAACCACCCGTACGTGCCGTTCCGCCGCGTACGCGACGATCTCGCGGATGTCGTCCTGGGTGTAGAAGCCACCGTGCGGGGTCTCGTTCCACAGCGGCGAGGCCCGGTGCCCCCACCGGCTGCGGGGCCGCCACGCACCGACCCCGGTCAGCCGCGGGTGGCGCTTGATCTCGATCCGCCAGCCCTGGTCGTCCGTCAGGTGCAGGTGCAGCACGTTGAGCTTGTGCGCGGCGATCAGGTCGATGTAGCGCAGCACGCCGTCCTTGGGCGTGAAGTGCCGGGCCACGTCGAGCATCAGCCCGCGCCACGCGAACCGCGGGCGGTCGGCGATCCGTCCGTGGGGCAGGGTCCACGCCCGCCCGGGCAGCGGCGCCTTGCGGTAGACGTCGGGGCCCAGCAGCTGGCGCAGCGTCTGGTAGCCCCGGAACAGTCCCGCCGCGCTCGCGCCGGTCAGTTCGACCCCCGCGGCATCGACGGTGATCCCGTACGCCTCCGGCCCCGGCCGCTGCTCGCACTCCGGGTCCAGGCGCAGCCTCAGGTCCGCGACCGCGCCTGGCCCCGCGGCCGGCAGGCTCCAGCCGGTGGCCGCGCCCAGCTCCCGGCGCAGCAGCCGCGCCACGCCCTGCGTGCCGGGTCCGGCGTCGAGGACGGGCTCGGGCCCGAACGCGTAACGGCGCCCGTCCTCGTCGAAGACGGCAACCTGTGGTGCGGGGATCAGGTCCATGCGCGGCAGCCCTTCGCGACAGCTCGTTGCACTGTGCGCAACGGCCGTTCCGCAGAGTGCTCGTCGGGCCGACCCTAGCCCGCGCCCGGGGCACGGCAAAGGCCCCCGGCCGCACCTGGGTGCGGCCCGGGGGCCCCGGTCCTGCCCGTCCGGTCCGCTCGGGGCCGGACTACTTGTCCTTGCCGCCCTTGTCCTTGTCCCCGCCGGGGCCCATGGACTCGTAGATCTCCTTGCACATGGGGCAGACCGGGTACTTCTTCGGGTCCCGGCCCGGCACCCAGACCTTGCCGCAGAGCGCGACGACGGGGGTGCCGTCGAGCGCGCTCGCCATGATCTTGTCCTTCTGGACGTAATGGGCGAAGCGCTCGTGGTCGCCGTCGCCGTGGGACACCTGTGGCGTCGGTTCTACGAGGGTCCCCGTACCAGTCCCGCGCTCGGGCTCAAGAGTGCTCATAAAGCCAGGGTACCGATCCCCGCACGGGTCAGTTGAGCGACGGGTCGTCCGGATAGGTGGCGACCATCGCGAGGTCGCTGCGCTGGCGGCGCAGCACCGCCCGCCAGAGCCGTTCGGGGTCGGGGAAGGACACGTCACCGGGCTCCGACTCCACCACGTACCAGGCGCCGTCGCCCACCTCCTCCTCCAGCTGGCCCGGGCCCCAGCCCGAGTAGCCGGCGAAGATCCGCAGCGAACCCAGCGCCGAGGCGAGCAGCTCCGGCGGCGCCTCCAGGTCGACCAGGCCTATGGCCCCGTGCACCCGGCGCCAGCCGAGCGGGCCCTCCTCACCGGGGATGACGGCCACGCCGAGCGCGGAGTCGAGCGCGACGGGACCGCCCTGGAAGACCACGCCGGGATCGCCTGCCAGCGGCGCCCAGGGCAGCAGTACGTCGCCGACGCCCACGGGCGTCGGCCGGTTGAGGACCACGCCGAGCGAGCCCTGCTCGTCGTGGTCGAGCAGCAGCACCACCGCGCGGTCGAAGTTCGGGTCCGCGAGGGCGGGGGTGGCCACGAGCAGCCGCCCTGTGAGGGAGGACACCTCGGTCATGCCGACATGATCCCGCACATTCGCCTTCCGCGGGGAGCCGACGGCGAGATCGAATCGCACGCGGCTCAGGGCGCACGGCAGCAGGCAGGAGGGCGCGTGGACGGCGCAGGCGGAACGCAACACTCCGCCATGTGGTGGATACGGAGGGTGTTGTGCCGAATTAATGACAGTCCTACGGCCACGTCACCCTTACGAACAAGGGGGTGGTGGCCCTTACCCTTGTCACTCGCCCCCCGCCCACCCCCTCTCCGGAACGCGAGATTCATGACCGGCATCAGTGACGATGTACTGCTTGTCCACGGCGGCACCCCGCTCGAGGGCGAGATCCGAGTCCGCGGTGCGAAGAACCTCGTGCCCAAGGCCATGGTCGCCGCGCTGCTCGGCAGTGAACCCAGCCGGCTGCGCAACGTTCCCGACATCCGTGACGTCCGGGTCGTGCGCGGGCTGCTCCAGCTGCACGGGGTGACGGTCCGCCCCGGCGACGAGCCGGGCGAGCTGGTGCTCGACCCGACCCACGTCGAGAGCGCGAACGTCGCCGACATCGACGCCCACGCGGGCTCGTCGCGCATCCCGATCCTGTTCTGCGGCCCGCTGCTGCACCGCCTCGGCCACGCCTTCATCCCCGGCCTGGGCGGCTGCGACATCGGCGGCCGGCCGATCGACTTCCACTTCGACGTGCTCCGCCAGTTCGGCGCGACCATCGAGAAGCGCGAGGGCGGCCAGTACCTGGAGGCCCCGCAGCGGCTGCGCGGCTGCAAGATCCGCCTGCCCTACCCCTCGGTCGGCTCGACCGAGCAGGTGCTGCTGACGGCCGTGCTGGCCGAGGGCGTCACCGAGCTCAGCAACGCCGCCGTGGAGCCCGAGATCGAGGACCTCATCTGCGTACTGCAGAAGATGGGCGCGATCATCTCCATGGACACCGACCGGACCATCCGGATCACCGGCGTCGAGCGTCTCGGCGGCTACAACCACAAGGCGCTCCCGGACCGCCTGGAGGCCGCCTCCTGGGCTTCCGCGGCCCTGGCCACCGGCGGCAACATCTACGTGCGCGGCGCCCAGCAGCGCTCGATGATGACCTTCCTGAACACGTACCGGAAGGTCGGCGGCGCCTTCGAGATCGACGACGACGGCATCCGCTTCTGGCACCCGGGCGGCCCGCTCAACGCCATCGCGCTGGAGACCGACGTCCACCCCGGCTTCCAGACCGACTGGCAGCAGCCCCTGGTCGTGGCCCTGACGCAGGCCTCCGGCCTCTCGATCGTCCACGAGACGGTGTACGAGTCCAGGCTCGGCTTCACCTCGGCGCTCAACCAGATGGGTGCTCACATCCAGCTGTACCGCGAGTGCCTGGGCGGCAGCGCCTGCCGGTTCGGCCAGCGCAACTTCCTGCACTCGGCGGTCGTCTCCGGCCCCACCAAGCTGCAGGGCGCCGATCTCGTCATCCCCGACCTGCGCGGCGGCTTCTCGTACCTGATCGCGGCGCTGGCGGCCGAGGGCACCTCGCGCGTCCACGGCATCGACCTGATCAACCGCGGCTACGAGAACTTCATGGAGAAGCTCGTCGAGCTCGGCGCGAAGGTCGAACTCCCGGGCGGCGACCTGGTCTGACCCGTACGGCCCGGCCGTACGGACGAAAGCCCCCCGGGCCCCGCAAGGGGCCAGGGGGGCTTTTCCGTGCCCGGCACGGGCCCTGACGGGGCCTCACGGCGTGGTGGGGCGTGAAGGGACGTGGCGGGACGCGGGCGGGGGCGTGGAGGCCGTGGAGGGGCGCGCCAGGGGCCCTGGAAGGCCGAAGGGCGGCCGCCCCGCTCGGGGGCGGCCGCCCTGGGCCGTTCTGCGTACCACTGCCGTCCCGAGGGCCTGTGCGGACCTCGGCACAAGGGCGTACTACTTGCCCTTGGCGGCTTCCTTGAGCTTGGAGCCCGCGGAGACCTTCACGCTGTAGCCGGCCGGGATCTGGATGGGGTCGCCGGTCTGCGGGTTGCGCGCGGTGCGAGCGGCACGGTGGGTGCGCTCGAAGGTCAGGAAGCCGGGGATGGTGACCTTCTCGTCGCCCTTGGCGACAATCTCGCCGACGGTCTCGGCGAGCGCGGCCAGAACGGCGTCGGCGTCCTTGCGGGTCACCTCGGCGCGCTCGGACAGAGCGGCCACCAGCTCACTGCGGTTCATGTTGTACTCCCGTGTTCAACTTGCCTTAGAGGCGTGAGATCGAAGCCGATGCTGCCAGGGCCCTAGGACAGTCCCCGGACCCGGGTCTGAACGTCAGACCCTCTCGCCCGGTTACGCATCCTGCCCCCACCAGCGGCGGGAAAGCCAATCCGGCACCCGCCGGGGTCACACGAAAAGCGCCACAGTCACGCCTCGGTGACGCTCCGTCCACACCGCTGCGCACGAAGCGGAGGCGGACGGCGGAACCCGCGGGCATCCCCGCAACCCTAGAGGCGGCCCACCTGGCCCGCATCTCGCGACGCGCCGGGAGCGACGGGCCGTGAGGGCCGTCACAGACCGCCCTCACGGCCCTTCGGCGGGCAACCCGGCCCGCCCGGCGGGCTCAGGCGTTCGTGGCGGCCTTGCGGACGGCTCCGGCGACCGCGCCCGCGACCTTGTCGTTGAAGACCGACGGGATGATGTAGTTGGCGTTCAGCTCGTCCTGGCCGACGACGTCGGCCAGGGCGGTGGCGGCGGCCAGCATCATCTCGGTGTTGACCGTCCGGGACTGGGCGTCGAGCAGACCGCGGAAGACACCCGGGAAGACCAGCACGTTGTTGATCTGGTTCGGGAAGTCCGAGCGTCCGGTGGCGACGACGGCGGCGGTCTGGCGGGCGACCGCCGGGTCCACCTCGGGGTCCGGGTTCGCGAGCGCGAACACGATCGCGCCCTCCGCCATCGCGGCGACGTCCTCGCCGGAGAGCACGTTCGGGGCCGAGACGCCGATGAACACGTCGGCGCCGACCACGGCCTCCTTCAGAGTGCCCGTGTAGCCCTCGGGGTTGGTGTTGTCGGCGATCCAGCGCAGCGGGGAGTCGGCGGCCGCGTCCACGAGGTCGGGGCGGCCCGCGTGCACGACACCGTGGATGTCGGCGCTGACGGCGTTCTTGACGCCCGCCGCGAGGAGCAGCTTGAGGATGGCCGTACCGGCCGCGCCGGCGCCGGACATGACGACCTTGATGTCGCCAACTGCCTTGCCCACCACGCGAAGTGCGTTCGTCAGGGCGGCGAGGACCACGATGGCGGTGCCGTGCTGGTCGTCGTGGAAGACGGGGATGTCCAGGGCCTCGCGCAGCCGGGCCTCGATCTCGAAGCAGCGCGGCGCGGAGATGTCCTCGAGGTTGATGCCGGCGAAGCCGGGGGCGATGGCCTTGACGATGGCGACGATCTCGTCGGCGTCCTGCGTGTCGAGGCAGATCGGCCAGGCGTCGATGCCGGCGAAGCGCTTGAAGAGGGCCGCCTTGCCCTCCATGACGGGCAGGGCGGCCATCGGGCCGATGTTGCCCAGGCCCAGCACGGCGGAGCCGTCCGTCACGACTGCGACGGAGTTGCGCTTGATGGTGAGGCGGCGCGCGTCCTCGGGGTTCTCGGCGATGGCCGTGCACACGCGGGCCACGCCCGGGGTGTAGATCATCGAGAGGTCGTCACGGTTGCGGATGGGGTGCTTGGACGACATCTCGATCTTGCCGCCGAGGTGCATCAGGAAGGTTCGGTCGGAGACCTTGCCGAGGCTGACGCCCTCGATCCCGCGCAGCTTCTCGACGATCTCGTCGGCGTGCGCGGTGGAGGTGGCGGCGATGGTGACGTCGATGCGGAGCTTCTCGTGGCCGGAGGCGGTCACGTCGAGACCGGTGACGGAACCACCGGAGGACTCCACGGCGGTGGTGAGCTGGGAGACCGCGGTACCGCTCGCGGGCACTTCCAGGCGGACCGTCATCGAATACGAGACGCTGGGCGCCGTTGCCATGGCCGATTTTCCTCTTCTGTCCCTGGTTCGCTGTACACGCAGGGTCCCGCGCGGCACCGCCCGAACGATGACAGGCGATGACAGGTGCGGCAGGACCTGTTGTCCGATCGTCCCACCTACCAGCCGGTACAAGGTAACCAGCTACAAACTTCGGAAAGACTCTTCCACCATACGAGATAACAGAGGGGGTTCGGAATGGGGGGTCCATACAAAACAGGTCCGCGCCCTCCACTGGTGGAGGGCGCGGACCTGTTGCTTCATACGCCTATGACACCGACCCGCCATGCTCGCCTCGCGGCAAGTGGTCGCTCTGAGCGACGAAGGTTGGGCCCGGGGGCTTGGATCGAGTCGGTGCCGTACCCAGGCTAACAAAGGATCGCCCGATGTCATCCCCGGTGCGGAGGTCGATTCAGAGCACCACGCTCCTGGCCGCGGCCCATACGGCCCTACGAACCGCTCCGCGCACCGGGGCCCCAGACCGGCCCGGCTCCGGGGCCCGGCTCCCCTAGTTGCCGCCCCCGCCCTGCCTCTGGCCCTTGCTCTGGCCCTGGCCCCGGCCCTGGCTCCGGCTCCGGCCCTGACCCCGGTCCCGGTCTTGGCCCTGGCTCTCGCTCCGTAGCAGTGCCGGTACGCCGTCCGCGTCGGGCTCGTCCCGGTCCGCCGCCGAGACCACCGTCAGCTGCTGCGTCGCGCGCGTCAGCGCCACGTACAGCACCCGCAGACCCGCCGGGGACTCCTCCGCGATCTCCGCCGGGGAGACGACCACCGTGGCGTCGTACTCCAGGCCCTTGGCCTCCAGGCTGCCCAGCGCCACCGCCCGCTCGCCGAGGTCCGCGAGCCAGCCCGCGGCCTCCGCGCGCCGGTCCATGGCCACGACCACGCCCACCGTGCCGTCCACCTGCTGCAGCAGCCGCCGCGTCTCCTCCCGGACCACGGCGCCCAGATCGCCGTCCGCGGCCGTGAAACGGGGCTCCAGGCCCGTGGAACGCACCGCCGACGGCGGCTCCATCCCCGGCATCGCCAGCCGCAGCACCCGGGCCGCGACCTCGGCGACCTCCGCCGGGTTGCGGTAGTTGACCGTCAGCGTGAACCGCCGGCGCGGCCGCCTGCCCAGGGCCTCGTCGCGCGCCGCCGCCGCCTCGTCCGGGTCGGTCCACGAGGACTGCGCCGGGTCGCCCACCACCGTCCAGGTGCCGGTACGGCCCCGGCGGCCCACCATCCGCCACTGCATCGGCGTCAGGTCCTGCGCCTCGTCGACGATGACGTGCGCGTACTCGGTACGCTCCGCCGCCAGCCGCTCGGCCCGCTCCCACTGGGTCTCCTCGCGGGTCGGCATCAGCTCCTCCAGCCCGCTGAGCTGGTCGAGCGGATCCATCTCCCGCTTCCGCCTGGGCCGGGCCGGCGCCCCCAGCAGCTGCTGGAGCTCGTCGAGCAGCGCCACGTCGTGCACCGACAGCGGGCCCTTGCCGTCCGGGCCGACGCGCCGCAGCGAGCGGGCCAGCTGGCGCACCTCGCGCGGGTTCAGGTCCCGGCGCGACCAGCGGCCGAGCCGCCGCTCGTCGGCCATCGCGGCGAGGACGGCGCGCGGGGTCAGCTCCGGCCACCACGCGTTCAGGAAGTCGATGAACACGTCCTCCGTCGAGATGTCCTCGTCGAAGGCGGACCTCAGCTCGGCGGCCAGCTCCGGGTCGCTGTGCCGGCTCGCGCCGCCCGTCTTCGCGTACAGCGCGTCGAGCAGCAGCTTGCGGGCGCGCGGGCGCAGCAGGTTCACGGGCGCGCTGCCGCCGAGGACGTTCTGCCGGATCCGGTTCAGCTCGTCGGCCTCCAGCTCCTGACGCCGCCCGAACGCCACCACGCGCAGCCGCTCGGGGGCGTCGCCCATCTCGAGGGCTCCGCGCACGGCCTTGCGCAGCACCTTGAGCATGCGCGAGGAGCCCTTGATGCGGGCCACGGACGGGTCGTCGTACGTGGTCGCCTCCGCGCCGTCGACCAGCGAGCCGAGCGCCCGGATGGCGACCTGGCCCTCCTCGCCGAGCGAGGGCAGGACGCCCTCGGTGTACGCGACGAGCAGCGGGGTCGGCGAGACGATCAGGATGCCGCCGGAGTAGCGACGCCGGTCCTGGTAGAGGAGGTAGGCGGCACGGTGCAGGGCGACGGCCGTCTTGCCGGTGCCCGGGCCGCCCGCGACCTCGGCGACCGAGGCGGCGGGGGCGCGGATGACCAGGTCCTGCTCGGCCTGGATGGAGGAGACGATGTCCCGCATGGAGTGCGTACGGGCCCGGCCGAGCGCGGCCATCAGCGCACCGTCGCCGATCGCGGGCAGCTCCTCGCCGCCGAGGAAGGCGGTGATCTCCGGGCGCATCAGGTCGTCCTCGACGCCCAGCACCTTGCGCCCCTTGGAGCGGATCACGCGCCGCCGCACGACGCGCCCCGGGTCCTTCGGGGTGGACCGGTAGAACGGCGCGGCGGCCGGCGCCCGCCAGTCGATGACCAGCGGCGAGTAGTCGGAGTCCAGGACCCCGATCCGGCCGATGTGCAGGGTCTCGGCGATCTCGGCGGTCAGGTCCTCGCGGATCGCGTCGTCGGCGGGCTCGATGGAGGTGTACGCGCCGTCCGGGCCGCGCTCCCCGTCCTTGCCGAGCACCAGGTCGATCCGGCCGAAGAGGAAGTCCTCGAACTCGTTGTTCAGCCGGTTCAGGTGGATACCGGCCCGGAAGACCTGCGCGTCCCGCTCGGCCAGGGACCCGGGGGTGCCGACCTGGCCGCGCTTGGCGGCGTCGTTCATGAGGAACTCGGCCTCGTGGATCTTCTCCTCGAGGCGCCGGTACACCCGGTCGAGATGCGTCTGCTCGACCGCGATCTCCCGATCGCGGACGGAATCCGCCGTGTTGTCGACAGCGGCATTCTGCGCGGCCACCAAGGCCCCCTTCTGACGTGCATGGGCGACCGTCAACCGTACGCGAACCGGCCCCCTGTCCGCACGCCCGATCCGGTACGGGTCGGGTGGGGGACGTACGGGTTCACGCGCGCTCGGCGCCTTCACCCCCGCAGCCCGCCCCTCCGGGTCGGCGGTTGCCCACCCGCCCCCGGGTGCGGGTGGGGGCGTGGCGGGCGTCGTCCGGGGAGGGGGCTTCGACGGTTCGGGCGGGGGTTGCGGGGCGGTCTTCGCGCGCGCTGCGCCGAGGGGCGGGCCGGGGGTGGGGGCGCGGGTTCGGCGGTGCCCCGGCCGGTCGGGAGCGAGGAAGGGTTGGGGATTTCCCGTCAGTCCCACTGTCCTTCCGCGTCGGGCCGCCCTGTCAAGGGCGCTCCTCCTTCGTCGTCGCGTCGCTGCGCGATCGCCTTCGGCGACCCTTGACAGGCCGTCCCGCCACGGAAAGACAAGGACTGTCGGGAAACCCCCAAAAGAACGGGCCGGGCGGAACAGGCCATGAACGGCCCAGCCAGAGATCCGCGAGGCGGTGGGGGCGGCCGAGCCCCTCCCCGGCCCGCCTGCTCGCCCTCCGGGCCGGGCAGGCGACCGAGACCCCTCCCCACCTCGACCACAAGAGCCTGACCGGCAGGAAGGGCGCCCCAAATCGCTACGCGCTCCTCAACGACGGCGACTGCGACCCATCCGGGGCTGATCTCGCCTCAGATCGCTACGCGCTCCTGTTTGACGGCGTCCACGGTCGTTCGGGGCTGAACATAGGCCGCCCACGATCGCTGCATGCTTCTCCGCGACGGCGTCTAGCCCCTGTCTGGGGCCGATGGGGACGATGGGGCTGAAAGAGACGGCAAAAAGGGGCCGGGGAGGGACCGGAAGGGCGGAACCTCGGCCTGGCCGAGCTGTATCCCCTACAGAGCTCAAGTCCCACCTGCCACTCATACCCATAAGGCCTTAATTGGGGCGTTTCGACAGATTCTTTCAGGCGGTCCGCTGTCTGACCCGAGTACAGCTCGTCAGGGCCGCCGTTTGGGGCGTTTTCCGCCAAGACCGGCCGCAGACGCCGTCATCGAGGGGCGTGCAGTGGTCGTTGGCGGCCTATGTCCAGCCGAAAGCGACCGTGGACGCCGTCTTCGAGAAGCGCGTAGCGATCTGGGGCGTGACCAGCCCCGGACGGGGGCCAGACGCCGAGACGTGAGGAGCGCGTAGCGATTTGGGGCGCCCTTCCTGCCGGTCAGGCTCTTGTGGCCGAGGTGGGGAGGGGTCTCGGCCGCCCGGCCCGGCCCGGAGGGCGGACAGGCGGCCCGGGGCACGGCGTGGCCCACCTCGACCGCCTCGCGCATCTTGGCCGGGCCGCTTGTGAGTTGTTCCGCCCGGCCCGTTCTTTGGGGGTTTCCCGGCAGTCTTCGTTTTTCCGTGGCGGGACGGCCTGTCAAGGGTGGAGCGCAGCGACATCGCGCAGCGACGCGACGAAGGAGCGCCCTTGACAGGCCGTCCCGCCACGGAAGGACGATGAGGCTGACGGGAAATCCCCAACCCTTTCCGCCGCCGACGGCCGGGGCGCGGACATCGCCCCGTTCCGGTCGGCTGTTCTCCTCCGGACCGGCGGGCCCCCGTCCCAGTCCCCCGCGGGATTCAGGCCCTGGGGTGCCGGGGCCCGCACCCGGAGGCGGGTGGGCAGGCCCCCCTACGCCCCCGGCCCCACCCCCGCCCCCGCCCGCGCCCGGCGGCGGTGGCGGGCCACGCGTTCTCGGTTGCCGCACAGTTCGCTGGAGCACCAGCGGCGGCGGTGGCCACGGGAGGTGTCGAGGTAGAGCCGGGCGCAGCCGTCGCCGGCGCAGGCGCGCAGCAGTGCGAGGTCGCCCGGGTCGGTCAGCAGTTCCACGGCGTCGCGGGCGACCGACGCGAGCAGGGCCCCGCATTCGACTCCGCCGCACAACTCCCGTACGAGGTGGCCGTCCTGGTCCCGTACGGCGCACAGCCCGGGGGGTGGTCCCGCGGCCAGGGCGTTGACGCGGGCGAGGGCCGCCTCTTCCGGTTCGGTGCCGTCGAGTTCGGCCCGTACGAGTGCCTCAACGTCCCGGCTCAGGGCCTGGAAGGCCGCCACCCAGTCGGGGCCGACGCGGGCGAGCGGCGTCCGGTCGGGGACCAGCCCGGCTCCGGCGAGCCAGGTCCGCAGCGCGTCGCCGTCCCGGATGCGCTCGGTGGCCACCAGGTCCAGGCAGACCCGCCCTGAGTCGAACCGCATGCACGTCACCGCCTCGCGTCGTGGGGCGCTCCACCAGATTGCCGCCCCGCGCGCACATGCGGAAGCCCCCGAACCGGTCCGTCACGCAGCGGCGCGTTGCCGCCCGCCCGCTCCCCCGTTACGCCCCCGGCGGATCGTCGTGCAGCAGCCGCTGGAAGAGGCGGTGGTCGCGCCAGGCCCCGTTGACGTGGAGGTAGCGCGGCGCGAGGCCGTACTCCTCGAAGCCGGCCTTCTGCAGGACCCGCTGCGAGGCGGTGTTGTCGACCAGCGTCCCGGCCTCCACCCGGTGCAGCCCGACCTCCTCGCGGGCGACCCGCAGCACCTCCGCCAGGGCGGCCGACGCGAGCCCCTTGCCGTGCCAGGCCGTGTCGACCCAGTAGCCCACCCCGCCGCTGCACAGCGGTCCGAGCACGATGGACCCCAGGTTGATCGCGCCGACCACCTCGCCGCCCGCCGTATCGACGAGCAGCCACGGGACGAGCCGGCCCCCGTCCCGGTCGGCGAGCATGCCACCGATGCGGTCCCGCTGCCCGGCCTCGGTGTAGTAGACCTCCGGCCTGACCGGCTCGTACGCCTGCATGTACGCCCTGTTCCGCGCGAACGCCTCGGCCAGCGCGGCGGCGTCGCCGAGCTCCAGGCCCCTCATCTCAACCCCGTTGAAGATCATCCCTTCACGCTAGCCCCTGACCCCTGGGCGCGTCCCCGTACTTGACCTCCCCGCCCGCGTCCAGCGACAGGCGGTATCCCCGCTTGACCACGGTCTGGATCAGCTTCGGCGTCCCCAGCGCCACCCGCAGCCGGGCCATCGCCGTCTCCACCGCGTGTTCGTCGCGGCCCGCCCCCGGCAGCGCCCGCAGCAGGTCCGCGCGGGACACCACCCACCCGGGCCGCCGCGCGAGCACCCGCAGCAGTGCCATCCCGGCCGGCGGTACGGGCCGCAGCTCCTCGCCGACCAGCACGGCGTGCCCGCGGATCTCCACCCGGTGCCCGGCCAGCGGCAGGACCTTCGCCCGGCCCGGCAGCTCCTGGCACAGCAGTTGGACGAGCGGGCCGAGCCGGAAGCGTTCCGGCTGCACGGTGTCGACCCCGGCGGCCTGGAGCGGCAGTGCGGTCACCGGCCCCACGCACGCGGACACCACCCCGCCCCGCAGCGCCTCCAGCAGGGTTTCCCGTACGCCCCGTTCCTCGGCCCGCGACAGCAGCGAGGCCGCCGCCGGGGCGGAGGTGAAGCTGATCGCGTCGACCCCGCCGCCGATCACCGCGTCCAGCAGCCGGTCCAGCGGCGCCAGGTCCTCCGGCGCCATCCACCGGTACACGGGGACGACCACCACCTCGGCCCCGGCGGCCCGCAGCGCCTCGACGAAGCCGGGCAGCGGTTCCCCGTGCAGCTGGAGCGCGATCCGCCGCCCGCAGACCCCGTCCGCCAGCATCCGTTCCAGTACCTCGGCGAGCGATTCCGAGTCCGGGGACCAGGTCTCCACGAGCCCGGCGGCGCGGATGGCCCCCTTCACCTTCGGGCCGCGGGCCAGGAGTTCGGTGGCCCGCAGCCGCTCCAGCAGCTCCTCGCCGATCCCCCACCCGTCGGCGGCCTCGATCCAGCCGCGGAAGCCGATGGCGGTGGTGGCGACCACGACGTCCGGTGCGCAGCCGATGAGTTCCTTCGTGGAGGCGAGCAGTTCGCTGTCGTCGGCCAGCGGCACGATCCGCAGCGCCGGAGCGTGCACGACGGCGGCCCCGCGCCGGCGCAGCAGGGCGATGAGTTCGTCCGCCCTCCGGGCGGCGGTGACGCCGACGGTGAAGCCCGCGAGCGGGCCGGTCGGACCGGTCTTGGTGTCGTCCATCGTGACCTGCCTTGTGACGCAGTGACGCAGGGGGGCGGTACGGGTGGAACCGAGCCTGCCAAGGTGGCGTGTCAGGCTCGGTTCACAGGTATTTCACCGCGGTTACACCGACGTGAGCTGCGGCTTCGCCTCGGCCCCGGCTTCGGGGAGGACGGGGGCGGCGGGCCGGCGAAGGTATACCGACCAGGTGACCGCGCAGCACACGGCGTAGAAGCCGAGGAAGGTGGCGAAGGCCGCCGTGCCCGATCCGGAGCTCAGGAAGGCCTCCCGGAAGACCAGGTTGATGCCGAGTCCGCCCAGTGCTCCGACGGCCCCGATCAGCCCCATGGAGGCCCCGGAGAGCCGTCGCCCGTAGGCGGCCGCGGCCTCGCCGCTCATGCCGCGCGCCAGTGCCTTGGCCTGGAAGATGCCGGGGATCATCTTGTACGTGGAGCCGTTGCCGAGCCCGCTCAGTACGAACAGCGCCACGAACCCGACGAGGAAGACGGGCAGCGAGTGCCGCTGCGAGGCGAAGACGACGACACCGGTCGCCGCCGCCATGGCCACGAACGTCCCCAGGGTGATCCGCGCCCCGCCGAAGCGGTCGGCGAGCGCGCCGCCCACGGGCCGGATCAGCGAACCGAGCAGCGGTCCGACGAAGGTCAGCGAGGCGGCCTGGAGCGGGGTGCGGCCGAACTGGGTCTGGAGCACGAGCCCGAAGGCGAAGCTGTATCCGATGAAGGACCCGAAGGTGCCGATGTAGAGGAAGGCCATGATCCAGGTGTGCGCGTCCTTGACCGCCTCGCGGACGGCGCCGGTGTCGTTGCTCACGGGCGCCAGGTTGTCCATCCGGGCGTACGCCAGCACCGCCGCGATGACGACGAGCGGGATGTAGGCGCCGAGCAGGATCCTCGGGTGGCCGGCCCCGGCGGTGGCGATGACGAGGAGTCCGGCGAGCTGCACCACGGGTACGCCGATGTTGCCGCCGCCGGCGTTCAGTCCGAGGGCCCAGCCCTTCTGGCGCAGCGGGAAGAAGGCGTTGATGTTCGTCATCGAGGAGGCGAAGTTGCCGCCGCCGACGCCGGTGAGTGCGGCGACCAGCAGGAAGGTGCCGTAGGAGGTGCCGGGTTCCATGACCACCAGCGCGGCCACGGTCGGGGCGAGCAGCAGCAGCGCGCTGAAGACGGTCCAGTTCCGGCCGCCGAAGCGGGCGACGGCGAAGGTGTAGGGGACCCGGACGAGCGCGCCGACGAAGGTGGCGGTGGCGATCAGGAAGAACTTCCCGGCGGGGTCGATCCCGTAGGCGGGGCCCATGAAGAGCACCATCACGGACCAGAGCGACCAGATCGAGAACCCGATGTGCTCGGAGAACACCGAGTAGACGAGGTTGCGGCGGGCGGTGCGCTCGCCGGTCTCCTTCCAGAAGGTCTCGTCCTCGGGGTCCCACCGCTCGATCCAGCGGCCCCCCTTGCGCGGTGCGCTCGTACCGGTCATCACACGCCTCCACTGCTGTCGCGTCCGTGGTGACGACCGTAGGAACGGCGCGTTTCGGCCCCGGTCTCCGCCGGATGACCGCCGGGAAACCTTGCTCTCACCCGCCGCCGGGGCGGGGTGTGAGTCCCTTCGGCAGCCGGCTGCCGGGCGGCAGGTCCAGCCAGCCGCGCTCGGCGGCGAGGCCGGCGGCCGCCGTGCGCAGGGCGTCGAGCCCGGGATGGGTGAGGCCCCTGCGCCAGACCATGGACAGCGGGGACAGCGGCAGCGGGTCGGTCAGCGGCCGTTTCACGGACGCGGGCATGTCGAGGAAGTCGACGGTGACCAGCACGGGGTTGCCGGTCTTGGCCATGACCCGCCGGAATTCCTCCTTGCCCATCGCCACCGGCGCGGGCGGTGCGAGCGCGATGCCCCGTCCCGCGAACAGCTCGCGCGCCAGCCCCGTCCACTCGGCGGTCCGAGGGTTCCCGGCGCCCGCGTACACGGTCTCCCCGGCGAGCGCGTCGAGCGGTACGGCTTCCAGCGCGGCCAGCGGGTGCCCTTCGGGCAGCAGCACGGCGAGCGGCTCGTACCGTACGGGCATCACGGCGAGCCCCGCCCGCAGGGCCGGGTCCAGGCCGTCCGCGTACCCGAAGGCGACGTCGAGGCGGCCCGCGGCGATCTCGCCGGCGGCGTAGGTGAGCCCGCTCTCGAAGCGGGCCATCAGCTCGCAGTCCGGGGCGAGTTCGCGGGCCCGCTCCAGCACGGTCCGGGGGGTGCAGGGCCCGTCGGTGTTGAGGTCGACGAGGAGGGCGCGCGGGGCGGCGAAGGCGGCGAGGAGTTCCTCGTGCGCGGCGAGCACCCGCCGGGCCGGGGCCAGCAGTCGCTCCCCGTCGGGGGTCAGCTCGACGGCGCGGGTGGTCCGTACGAACAGGGTGGCGCCCAGGGTGCGTTCGAGCCGGCGGATGTCGCGGCTGAGGGCCTGCTGGGCGACGTAGAGGCGAGCGGCGGCGCGAGTGAAGTGCAGTTCCTCGGCGACGGCGACGAACCCGCGCAGCAGGCGGGGTTCCACATCACGGGCTATCACTCGGCGAGGTTAACAACAGGATGATGTGAATGGGCTCCGAACAGGTGTTGGACCGCGGGGGCCGCCCGGCGCGAGGCTCGTCCCATGCCCGCCACCGCCACCGCCACCGCCGCGACCGCTCCCGCCCGTTCCCCCCGGATGACCGTCACCGGCACGACCCTCGTCATCGCCGGCCCGGGTCCCGCCCCGGTCCGGCTCCGGAGCCGGCCCCGGAGCCGGACCCGGCCGCGCGGGCCGTACGGCCGCCTGTTCGCCCTCCCCGGTGCCCGCGCATTCACCGCCGGGAACCTGCTCGCGCGGCTCCCCATGGGCATGTTCGGGGTCAGCGCGGTCATGATGATCGCCGGCCAGCGCGGCTCGTACGCCCTCGCCGGCGCGGTCACGGCGACCGGTCTGGCCGCCACCGCGCTGGTCGCGCCGTGGACCGCCCGGCTGGTCGACCGCCACGGGCAGGCCCGGATCGCGCTCCCCGCGACGCTGATCGCGGTCCTCGGCTCGCTGTCCCTGATCGTGTGCGTCCGTACCGGGGCGCCCGCCTGGACCCTCTTCGCCTCCTACGCAGCGACCGCGACGACCCCGAACATCGGCGGACTGTCCCGCGCCCGCTGGACGCACCTGCTGCGCGGCTCCCCCGCCGCCCACCACACGGCGATGTCCTTCGAACAGGCCGCCGACGAGCTCTCGTACATGCTCGGGCCGGTCCTGGCGGCCCTGCTCTGCACCTCCGTCTTCCCCGAGGCGGGCACCCTCGCGGGGGCGGCCCTGCTCCTCACCGGCATGCTGCTCTTCGTCTCGCAGCGTTCCACGGAGCCCCCGGTGACGGCGGTGCCCCGGCTCGGCTCCCCGTTGCGCGCCCTGGCCCCGTTGCTGCTGCTGTTCCTGGCCCTCGGCACGGTCTTCGGTTCGATGGAGGTCTCCTCCATCGCCCACCTCGAACAGCGGGGGCTGGGCGCGGCCTCCGGCCTGGTACTGGCCCTCCAGGCGGCGGGCTCGGGCGCGGCCGGACTGCTCTACGGGACCCTGCGCCCGCGCTCGCTGCGGGTCTGCGTGGCCGTGCTGGCCGCGCTGATGGCCCTGCCGTGGGCGGCGGCGAACAGCGGCTCCCTGGCGGCCTTCTGCGCCGCGCTGCTGCTCGCCGGGATGGCGACGGCCCCTACGATGGTCACGGCGATGTCCCGGGTCCACGCGCTCACGCCCGAGGGCCGGCTGAACGAGGGCATGACCCTCGCGGTCACCGCCATCCTCGCCGGGATCGCGGCCGGTTCGGCCGGTGCGGGCCTGGTGGTCGACCACGCCGGCCCGCGGACGGCGTACCTGCTGCCCGCGGCGGCCGCACTGGCGGCGCTGGGGGCCGCCGTGACGGGGCGGGCGAAGAATCGTATTTGATCCGGCGGCCGGGTGATCGTGCCCGCGTGGTACTCACCGGCGCCGCTCATGATCGGCAATAACTGGGATGTCTTCCCCCAACGCCTCTCCCTGTGCGGAGGAACACCCCTTGCTGTCTGCTTCCCGCTCCGTGTCCTCGGCCCTGATCGTCGCGGCCGTCACCGCGACCGCTCTGGTGCCGGCCGTTCCGGCCCTGGCCGACTCGTCCTCCATCCGGTTCTCCCAGCCGTACCTTCCGTCGATCGCCCCCGGCAGGACGGGCCGCGTGGTCATCGCGGCCCTCGGCGGGTCGCAACCGGCCCTGAGCAGCACCTTCCGGATCACCGCCCCCGAACGGACGACCTTCCCCGAGGCCCGCTTCTACTGGGACGGCAAGCGCGCGGCGACCTCGTGCACGCGGTCGGCCGATGCCCGTCAGCTGACCTGCAACGCGGGCACCCGCGCCGGCTTCCGCTTCCCGGCGAAGGCGCAGACCCAGCTCGGTGTGACCGTACGGGTGGACAGGAACGCTCCGGAGGGCACGACGCTGGGCGGCGGCGCGTGGGCGACGGGCACCGAGGCCCCGGCCCTGTTCGCGGTCTCCACCCCGGTGACCGGCCCGAAGGGCGCCAAGGGAGACAAGGGCGACAAGGGCGACGACGGCCACCACGGCCACGACGGCAGGCCCGGCCACGACGGCCACCACGGCAAGCCCGGCCCGCCCGGACCGACTGGCCCCACCGGACCCCAGGGACCCCAGGGCGACACCGGCCCCACCGGCCCCCAGGGCCCGCAAGGCGACACGGGGCCGACCGGACCCCAGGGCGACACCGGCCCGACCGGACCCCAGGGACCCCAGGGCGACACCGGCCCCACCGGACCTCAGGGCGACACCGGCCCCACTGGCCCGACCGGACCCCAGGGCCCGCAGGGTGACACCGGGCCGACCGGCCCCTCCGGAGGCCCCCAGGGACCGACGGGCCCCACGGGCGCGACCGGCGCAACGGGCGCGACCGGGGCGACCGGCCCGACGGGACCGACCGGACCCAAGGGCGACAAGGGCAAGCCGGGCGACTGCAAGTGCGGCCACCACCACGACAACAAGCCGCCGCACCACCACAAGCCGCCGCAGGACCACAAGCCCCCGAAGCCCACGCACCAGCCGAAGGCCCGCATCGTCAAGCCGGGCAAGAGCCTCGGCGTCCGCTCCGGTCCGGGCACCCAGTACGGGAGGCTCGGCGCGGTGTCCAACGGCACGGTGGTCAACGTGCAGTGCAAGGTCAAGGGCCAGAACGTCGACGGCAATTCGATCTGGTACAAGCTCGATGACGGCCGCGGCTGGATCGCCGCCCGCTACGCGCTGAACCTCAACAAGATCCCGTACTGCTCCTGACACCCCTCCCCGCAAGACGAAGGCCCCGCAGGCCGTCCCGGCCGCGGGGCCTTCGCACACGGCGTTTCGCGTGCCGGTCTCGTACCGTGAACCCATACCGCCAGGAGGGGAGGACTCCGTGTCCATCAGCGCCGGCGAGGCCAGGGCGACTCTGTACACCTTGATCAAACGCGTCAACACTGACCACGCCCCGGTACGCATCACCTCGAAGAGCGGCGACGCCGTCCTCATGTCCGCCGACGACTACGACTCCTGGCAGGAGACGGTCTACCTGCTGCGCTCCCCTGCCAACGCACAACGGCTGATGGAAGCGGTCGAGCGGGACCGCCGGGGTCAGACCCGGAGCCTGCCGACCGGCCCGGACCCGGTCACGTAGGCATGGTCGTCGGCTCATGACGAAGGCCCCGCAGCCGAGAGGCTGCGGGGCCTTTGCCCACATGGGATGAGTGGAGATGGCGGGAATCGAACCCGCGTCCAACGGTGCAGAAGCAGGGCTTCTCCGAGCGCATTCCGCTGCGCTTTTCTCGGCCCCGGAGATCACGCGGACAAGTCTCCGACGGGCTCAGTCACTGTTTGGTTTCCCTCTACCCCCCGTGACCGGGGCTAGAGGTTTAGATCCCTAATTGACGCCAGGATCCGGACCGGGACCACTTCCGGGCTGACGCTCCTCACAGAGGCTTCAGCTCACTGTTATTAGGCAGCGAGGGTGAAGCGGGAGTTATCGCTCTTGGAGTTGGCGATTATTTTTTGCGACAGGTGGTTTACGAGATCATTGCCGCTTCCTCGGCTCGCTTCCCCTGCATCGACATCCGCTGTCGAAACCGATCATCCCCATGTTGATTTTTCAAAGTGCTCCGCCCCCGAGGGGGTGGTGCTGCCGCCATGGTACGCGAAGTGGACCACCGCGTGCCAGGAGGTTAAACCGTGCCCCGCTGCTTGCGGCGGATCGCCGAGATCGTGCGCTGGGTCTCGCGGGTGTCCTGCTTCTCGCGGAGCGTCTGGCGCTTGTCGTACTCCTTCTTGCCCTTCGCCAGGGCGATCTCCACCTTCGCCCGGCCGTCCTTGAAGTACAGGGACAGCGGCACGACCGTGTGACCGGACTCCTCCGCCTTGCGCGCCAGCTTGTCGATCTCCTCGCGGTGCATGAGGAGCTTGCGCTTGCGGCGGGCGCTGTGGTTGGTCCAGGTGCCCTGGCTGTACTCCGGCACGTGGACGTTGTAGAGCCACGCCTCGTTGCTCTCCACCGACACGAAGCCGTCGACCAGCGAGGCCCGGCCCTGGCGCAGGGACTTGACCTCGGTGCCCGTGAGCACGAGGCCGCACTCGTAGGTGTCGAGGATCGCGTAGTCGTGCCGCGCCTTCTTGTTCTGGGCGATCAGCTTGCGCCCTTTTTCCTTAGCCATAGTGCGGTCATTTTCGCACTACGGACCCACCCCGAGGCCACCCAATACCGCGGTCGCCCGCTCCTCCACCCGCTCGCCCGCCGCCACGTCGGGGGTGATCCCGCTCCCGTCCAGGCTGCGGCCCCCCGGCGTGCGGTACGTGCCGACCGTCAGTTCGGCGACCGAGCCGTCGGGGAGTTCCGTCGGCATCTGGACCGAGCCCTTGCCGAAGGTGCGGCTGCCCACCGCCACGGCCCGGCCACGGTCCTGCAGGGCGCCCGTGACCAGTTCCGCCGCACTCATCGTGCCGCCGTCGACGAGGGCCACCAGCGGCCGCCCGGTGTCCCCGCCCGGGGCCGCGTAGAGGGCGCGCTGCTCCCCCCGTACGTCGTAGGTGGCCACCAGCCCGCCGTCCAGGAAGGCTGAGGCGGCGCTCACCGCCTCGGTGACCAGCCCGCCCGGGTTGCCGCGCAGGTCGAGCATGACCCCGCCGCCGGGCGGGGCGGCGCGGACGGCGGCCTTGACCCGCTCCCCGGCTCCCCGGGAGAAGGAGGCGACCTTGATGACGGTGATGCCGCCCGCGAGCTGCCGTACGGTCACCGGCTCGGTCCGCAGCTGCTCGCGGCGGACGGTCTCCGTGAGGTCCGCGCCGTCGCGGCTCAGGTTCAGTACGACGGGGGTGCCGGCCTCGCCGCGCAGCAGGGCGATCACGTCGTTGACGGGGAGGCCGGTCACGGCGTGCCCGTCGACGCTCAGCAGCCGGTCCCCGGCGCGCAGGCCGGCCCGGGCGGCGGGGCCGTCGGGCTGGACCTTGTCGACCTGGATCCCGCCGTCGCGGGCCCGCTGGGCCCACAGCCCGACGCCGGTCCAGCGGCCGTCGAGGCCTTCGGCGAAGGCCGCGTACTCGCCCTGGTCGTAGACGGTGCCCCAGCGGTCCCCGCTGCGGCTGACCATCTCCTGGGCGGCCTTCTTGCCGGACTTGCCCTCGGCGACGGCCTCGGCCACGGCCCGCGCCACGGCCTCGCGGTCGGCGGTGCCGGCAGTGCGGGGCGGCTCGGCCTGCGCCACTAAGGCGGCGGAGTCCTCGGCCCGGTCCCAGCAGCCCGTGCTCGCGGCCGCGGTGACGGACGCGAGGAAGGCCAACGTCAAGACGGCCCCGCGACGCAGGTCGCGGGGCCGGAGACTGGAGGCGGGAACACTCGGCAAGCCCAGCATGGCGCCGAGTCTAGGACAAGCCCCGCCGCGGTACGGGTGGTTGCCCGGACCGCTCGCGGGGCGCTCGTCACACCTTCAGGTACTTGCGCAGGGCCACGAAGGCCGCAACGGACGGCATCAGCAGTCCGATGAAGAGGACGTACGGGAGCTTGCCGATCACCGCGGACCAGCCCAGGAAGTCGATGAGCTGGATCTTGTAGCGCAGGCCCACACCGTGGTCGATCACGAAGTACTGGCCGGAGACGAGCATGGCGCACGCGAAGAGCGCGCCGATGAGCCCGGCGACGGCGGCCTCCATGATGAAGGGGACCTGGATGTAGAAGCTGGACGCGCCGACCAGCCGCATGATCCCGGTCTCGCGCCTGCGGCTGAAGGCGGAGACGCGCACGGTGTTGACGATCAGCAGCAGCGCCACGATCAGCATGATCAGCATGATGGCGAGCGCGCCGATGTTGAGGTAGTTCAGGATCCGGAAGAGGTCGTCGATGGCCTGGCGCTGGTCGTCGACGGTGTGGATGCCGTCGCGGCCCACGAAGGCGGAGGTGACGACCTTGTACTTCTCCGGGTCCTTCAGTTTGACCCGGAAGGACTCCTGCATCTGGTCCGGGGTGATGGAGGAGGCCAGGGGCGTGTTGCCGAACCGCTCCTGGTAGTGCTTGTAGGCCTCGTCCGCCGATTCGTAGGCGACGGACTTCACCAGCGACATCTGCTTGAGCTCGGACTCGATCTGCTTCTTCTGGTCCTCGGTGACCGCGCCCTTGGCGCAGGTGGCGACGCCCGTGGCGGCCGCCGCCGAGCCGTCGGGCTTCTTGGCCGCGGCCTCGCCCGCCTCCTGGGCGTCCTGCTTGTTGCAGAGGTAGAGCGTGACGTTGGCCTTGTCGTACCAGTAGCCCTTCATCTTGCTCACCTGCTCGCGCATGAGCAGGGAGCTGCCGAAGAGGGCCAGCGAGAGGGCCACGGAGATGATGACCGCGAAGGTCATGGTGAGATTGCGCCGGAGACCGACGCCGATCTCCGACATGACGAACTGGGCGCGCATGACGTCTCAAGGGCCTTTCAGTGCTGGTAGCCGTAGACGCCGCGCGACTGGTCGCGTACGAGTCGGCCCTGTTCGAGTTCGATGACGCGCTTGCGCATCTGGTCCACGATCTGCTGGTCGTGCGTGGCCATGATCACGGTGGTGCCGGTCCGGTTGATCCGGTCCAGCAGCTTCATGATCCCGACCGAGGTCTGGGGGTCGAGGTTGCCGGTGGGCTCGTCCGCGATGAGGAGGGCCGGCCGGTTGACGAAGGCGCGGGCGATGGCCACGCGCTGCTGCTCGCCGCCGGAGAGCTCGCCGGGCATGCGGTCCTCCTTGCCGCCGAGGCCCACGAGCTCCAGGACCTGCGGGACGGCCTTGCGGATCTCGCCCCTCGGCTTGCCGATGACCTCCTGCGCGAAGGCGACGTTCTCGGCCACCGTCTTGTTGGGGAGCAGGCGGAAGTCCTGGAAGACGGTCCCCAGCTGGCGCCGCATCTGCGGGACCTTCCAGTTGGAGAGCTTGGCGAGGTCCTTGCCCAGGACGTGCACCTGGCCGTGGCTCGCCCGCTCCTCGCGCAGGATCAGCCGCAGGAAGGTGGACTTGCCGGAGCCGGAGGAGCCGACGAGGAAGACGAACTCGCCCTTCGCGATGTCGAGGGAGACTTCTCTGAGTGCGGGGCGGCTCTGCTTCGGGTAGGACTTGGAGACACTGTCGAATCGGATCACGGGTGCACCACGGTCGCCGGGAGTAGGTGTGCGTGACCATACGCGAACGGGCGCGAGGTGTGGACCCGGCAACCGGACTTGCCCCATATGTCCCCGGGTCAGGGGGGTCTGTGACCGCGATTGCCCGGACGGGCCGCGCCGAATGTCCTCGGAGCTGGCACAGTGGTAGGGGGAACGGACCGGCTCCTCATGCCGTTGTACACGAGTAAGAGGACCGCGAGGACGAGAGGAGGAGCGCATGACATATGACCGGCTGGTGTGCGCCAACTGCGCCGCACCCGTCAGCCAGGGCCGCTGCCCGGTGTGCCGGGCGAACAGGGAGCGCCTCCAGCAGCAGGAAGGCCCCTTCTCCGGCCTGAATCCGGCGATGCTCATCGTGCTCATGGTGATCCTCGTGGCGGCGCTCGTGCTGGTGGCTCAGCAGACCGCGTAGGCCCGGCGCTCACATGCCGTGCATGGCGGAGGGCCCGGACACCACTGGTGTCCGGGCCCTCCGTCCGTTCCTGGCCGTGCGCGCGTTTCGTTACGCGGTCTGCTCCTGCTGCTTGCGCCAGCGGATCCCGGCCTCCAGGAAGCCGTCGATCTCGCCGTCGAGCACCGCCTGCGGGTTGCCGACCTCGAACTCCGTCCGCAGGTCCTTGACCATCTGGTACGGGTGCAGGACGTAGGAGCGCATCTGGTTGCCCCAGGAGCTGCCGCCGTCCTTGAGGGCGTCCATCCTGGCCTGCTCCTCCTGGCGGCGCCGCTCCAGCAGCTTGGCCTGGAGGACGTTCATGGCGCTGGCCTTGTTCTGGATCTGCGAGCGCTCGTTCTGGCAGGAGACCACGATGCCGGTCGGGAGGTGCGTGATGCGCACGGCCGAGTCGGTCGTGTTGACGCCCTGGCCGCCGGGGCCGGAGGCGCGGTAGACGTCCACGCGCAGCTCGGACTCGTCGATCTCGACGTGGTCGCTGGTCTCGACGACCGGCAGCACCTCGACGCCCGCGAAGGAGGTCTGGCGGCGGCCCTGGTTGTCGAAGGGCGAGATGCGCACGAGGCGGTGGGTGCCCTGCTCGACGGAGAGGGTGCCGTAGGCGTACGGGGCCTTGACCACGAAGGTGGTCGACTTGATGCCGGCCTCTTCCGCGTACGAGGTCTCGTAGATCTCCGTGGAGTAGCCGTGGCGCTCGGCCCAGCGCAGGTACATGCGCTGGAGGCGCTCGGCGAAGTCGGAGGCGTCGACGCCGCCGGCCTCGGCGCGGATGTTGACCAGGGCCTCGCGCTCGGCGTACTCGCCGGAGAGCAGGGTCCGGACCTCCATCTCGTCCAGCGCCTTGCGGACGGAGACCAGCTCGGCCTCGGCCTCGGCGAGGGTGTCCGCGTCGTCCATCTCCTGGGCGAGCTCGAACAGCACCGCGAGGTCGTCGATCCGCCCGCGCAGGGTCTCGGTCTTGCGGACCTCCGCCTGGAGGTGCGAAAGCTTGCTCGTGATCTTCTGGGCGGCCTCCGGGTCGTCCCACAGGGACGGCGCGGCGGCCTGCTCCTCGAGCACGGCGATATCTGCCCTCAGCTTGTCGAGGTCCAGGACGGCCTCGATCGACCCCATGGTCGAGGAGAGGGACTTCAGCTCTTCGGAAACATCGACGACTGCCACGGGTCCAGCGTAGCCGGTCATCGGAGGAGGCCGTCCGGGCAGGCCGAATCACCCGTCCCGGCGGCGGGTCGCACGGGCGTACGCTCAGCGTATGACCGTTCTTCTCGTCAGGCGCCGTCATGTGGACCACATGCGTGTCACGACGTCGAGCTGTCTGCCGCCGGACCTGTCCCAAGCCTGATCCGCCCCGATCCGACTTGGTCCTGTACGCGGCACAGCGGCCCCGGCGCCACCCCTGCCGGCGGCCCACCCCACCCGCGGCCCCCGCCACCTCTGGGGAACAGGACCCCGTGACATCCCGAAACGGAGCCGTCATGCCGTCCGCGCACACTCCGCCCTTCTCGACCTCCTCGGCCTCCTCTACCTCCTCGGCCTCCTCGTCCCTCCCGACCCGGTCCCTCCCCGTCCTGGACCTCTCCCAGGCCGACGATCCCGCCCGGCGGGACGACTTCCGCGAGCAGTTGCACGCCGCGGCCAGGGACACCGGGTTCCTGCACCTGACCGGGCACGGCGTCACCGCTGCCGAAAGCGCCCGCATCCTTGAGCTGACCAGGGCTTTCTTCGCCCTCCCGGAGGCCGACCGGCTCGCCGTGAGCAACCTGAACTCGCCGCACTTCCGTGGCTACACCCGGATCGGGCACGAGCTGACGGGCGGGGCCTCCGACTGGCGTGACCAGCTGGACGTCGGTGCGGAGCGGCCGGCGCCGGTGCTGGGGCCGGGCGACCCGGCGTACCTGTGGCTGGAGGGCCCGAACCAGTGGCCGGCCGCGCTCCCGGAGCTCCGTACGGTCGTCCTGGACTGGCAGTCCCGTCTCGCGGCGGTGGCCCACCGGCTGCTCAAGGAGCTCCTCGCCTCGATCGGCGCTCCGGCGGACTTCTTCGACGCGGCCTTCGCGGACCGCCCTCACCTGCACACGAAGCTGATCCGCTACCCGGGCTCGGCCCCGTCGGGCGCGGACCAGGGGGTCGGCGCGCACAAGGACTACGGCTTCCTCACCCTGCTCCTCCAGGACTCGGTGGGCGGGCTCCAGGTGGTCCGGGACGGGCGCTATCTGGACGTGCCGCCGCTGCCGGGGGCGTTCGTGGTCAACCTGGGCGAGCTGCTGGAGATCGCCACGGAGGGCTACCTGAGGGCGACGGACCACCGGGTGGTCAGCCCGCCGGGGGCGGTGGAGCGATATTCGGTGCCGTTCTTCTACAACCCGCGGCTGGACGCGGTGATCGACACGGTGCCGGGGGCGTACCTGCGGGCGGCGCCGGGGGTGCTGCACGACGCGTCGAACCCGCTGCACGCCGAGTACGGCCGCAACGAGCTGAAGGGCTGGATCCGGGCCCACCCGGCGGTGGCGCGGCGCTGGCACCCCCAACTGGTCGTCCCGGCGTAGCGGGGGCGTCCCCCACACCCCCGCCACGGGCCACCGCCCTCCGCCCGAGCCCGTTCACGGCGGGACCGTGCGCCCGTCCCGTGGCGTGGGCGGCCCGGCCCCGCATCCCCGGCACCGGGGCTCCGCCCGGGCCCGTGCGTGGGGGGACCGTGCGGCCGTCGCGGAGTGCCGGGGGCGGCCCGTGCGCGGCGGGACCGTGCGGCTCAAAGCCCCGGGGCTCCGCCCCGCACCCCGCTCCTCAAACGCCGGAGGGGCTGGATTTCGCTCCGCCGTCCGCCAAGCGCGGCTGCAGGGCGAATTTCAGGCGCGCCGGAGGCAAACCCAGTCGCCCCGGCGTTTGAGGGTCCGCCGGAGGCAAAACCCAGTCGGCGCGGCTGGACCGGCCGCAGGGCGAATTTCAGGCGCGCCGGAGGCAGAGCCAGCCCCGCCGGCGTTTGAGGCGCCGCCGCAGGCGGACCCGGCCTCGTCGGCTTCGAAGCGCCGCCGGAGACGAACGCCGCCTCGCCGGGTTCGAAGCGCCGCCGGGGGCGGATCCGGACTCGCCGGGTTCTGGGCGCCGCCGGGGGCGGAGTTCAGCCCCTCCGGCGTTTGAGGAGCGGGGTCTGGGGCGGAGCCCCAGGAGGCGGGCCGCAGGGTTAGGGGGTGCGGGTGCTGGAGTGCTTGTTGTCCGGGCGGGGGGCCGGGTCGTCGCCGGACACGGCGAACCACGCGCCCAGGCCGACCACAGCGGTCAGCGCCACGGCCGCACCCGACAGCGCCAGCCTCCGCTTGCGGGCCGCCTCCGCACGGTGCCGGGCGGAGCCCGGCCGGTGGCCGCCCGCCGGACGCGGCACCCGGGCCGTGCCCAGCGCGCCGCCCGCCAGCTCGTCCGGCCCGGGCACCCGCATGGAGGTGTGGGTGTCCCGGTTGGAGTCCGTCGCGGACCCGGGGACCAGGGGGACCACGCCCCGCCGCCGGACGGGTTCGGCCGGAGCGGCCCGGTCCTCCGCGGGGTCCGGCTCCGGCTCCGCGTCGTCCGGTTCGTCCACGTCCAGCGGCGGCATCCCGGCCAGCAGCGGCAGCAGGTCGCGCAGGCGCACCGACAGCTCCGAGGCCCGGAGCCTGGACGCGGGGGCCTTCGCCAGGCACTGCACCATCAGCTGCCACAGCTCGTCGGGGATGCCGGGCAGCGGGACGACGGTCTCGGTGACGTGCCGCCGCAGCACCGCGCCCGGGTGGCCGCCGCCGAACGGCGTGAAGCCGGCCAGCAGCTCGTACAGGACCGTGGCCAGGGCGTATATGTCGACCGCCGCGCGCGGGGGCAGGCCCTCGACGATCTCCGGGGCCAGGTAGTCCGGGGTGCCGATGATCCGGGTCGTCGGGGCCGACGCCCGCACCCCGGCGGCCCGCTTCGGCGAGTCGATCAGCTTGGCCACGCCGAAGTCGGTGAGCAGCGCCGGGTGCGCACCGCCCGGGCCGAGCGGGCCCTGCATGTCGAGCAGGACGTTCTCCGGCTTGACGTCCCGGTGGACGACCCCGGCCGCATGCGCGGCCGCCAGCGCGTCGGCCACGTCCGCGACGATCGCGACGGCCGCCTCGGGGGCGAGCCGCCGCTCGCGGTCGAGGCGCGTGCGCAGGTCCGTTCCTCGTACGAGGTCCATGACGAGCGCGAGGTCGTTGCCGTCGACGACGAGGTCGCGGACCGAGACCACGTGCGGATGCTCCAGGCCGAGCAGCGCGCTGCGCTCCTGGACGAACCGTCCGACCAGTTCCTGGTCGGACGCGAGGTCCTCGCGCAGCAGTTTGACGGCGACGGGCCCGTCAGGCCCCTCGCCCAGCCACACCGTGCCCGCGCTGCCGCGCCCCAGGATCTGGTGCGCGGTGTACCGGCTGCCGATCTTCCGTGCCACGACTGCTCCCTCAGCGGCTGGCGTACGCACCAAAGCTACGCGGCCGGGTGGGGGTTGGCGGCCAGCAGGGGCCCAGATTCGCGGTGACCTTCACTTCTGCGGGCGAAAACGGGCCCCAGAAGTCGACAAATCCACGAAGTCGGCGCTACGGGGGTCCGGTTCAGGGCGCCGGAGGCGTACCGGACCCCGCGGAGCCGGCCGCGTCGCCGATCGTGCTGATCCAGTCGACGGCGTCGGAGCCCCAGGTCCACAGCTGGTCGAACCAGCCCCTGCCGGTGCCGACCCACTCCTGGAGCGGGGTGAACTCCCAGATCAGCCAGCCCGCTACGAAGAACAGCAGGATCAGCACCAGGCAGCCCTTGAGGCAGCCGAGACCCGGGATCCGCACCGGGTTGGCGCTGCGCCGGCGCGGCTCGCGGGGCTCCCGCGGGGCCTGCTGCGGCGGCGGAGCCTGCGGGGGCCGCTGCTGCGGCTGGCGGTACTGGGGCTGCTGCGGCGCCTGCGGCTGCTGGTACGGCTGCGGCTGCCGCTGCTGCTGGGGCTGGGGCTGGTAGTGCTGCGGCGGCGGGGGCGCGTACTGCTGCTGCTGCGGCTGCCGGTACTGGGGAGGCTGCTGCGGCGGCGGAGCCTGGCGGTACGGCTGCTGCTGCGGCGGCGGGGGCGCCTGGCGCTGCGGACGGCGGCGCAGCGGGTCCTCGCTCGGGTCGAGGTAGTGCATCTGCGTCTGCTCGTTGCGGTCACGCGCGGCCTGCAGCTGCGACTGCCACGGGTGCGGCTGGTCCGGCCGCTGCACGGGCGGCATGACCGAGGTCGGGTCGGCGCCGGGGCCCGCGCCCGGCCCGGCCGGTCCGGCCGGCAGCACCGTGGTCGCGTCGGCCGCGCCGACCGGCGGCATGACGCTGGTCATCGCGTTCGGGTCGTACGCTCCCACGGGCGCGGCGGCGCCGGTGGGCAGTACCTGGGTGGCGTCGGCGGCGCCCGGGGTCTCGGGGACCGGCGCGGGCGAGGGGTCGGGGGCGAGCAGCGCGCCGACGCCCAGCGCGGCCTCGACCTCGGCGGCCGAGGAGTGCACGCCGATGCCGGAGGCGACCACGCGCAGGGCGCGGGCCAGGCTGACGGCGCTGGGGCGCTCGTTCGGCTCCTTGCGCAGGCAGCGCTCGACGACCGTCCACAGCGGCTCGGGCACGGTGGAGGGGCGCTGGGGCTCCTCGCTGAGGTGGCGGTGCAGCACTTCGAGGGCGGTGCCGCCGGCGAAGGGCGGGCGGCCGGTGAGCAGTTCGTAGAGCAGGATGCCGGCGCCGTAGATGTCGACGGCGGAGGTCTGCGGGCGGCCCTCGGCGGACTCGGGGGCGACGTAGGCGGGGGTGCCGACGAACTCGTGGGTGCGGGTCAGGCCCGGGGAATCCGCAAGGCGGGCGATGCCGAAGTCGGTCAGCATCGGCTTCATCTGGCCGCCGCGCTCGTCGAGGAGCACGTTCGCGGGCTTCAGGTCGCGGTGGACGACGCCGTCGGCGTGGCTGGCAGCGAGGGCGTCCGCGATCTGGGCAGTCAGCAGGCTCGCGGCGACCGGGCTGAACGGGCCGTTCTCGCGGAGGTACTTGTGCAGGTCCGGGCCGTCGATCAGGTCCATGACGAGGGCGAGCAGATCGCCCTCGACGACGAGGTCGCGGGTGCGGACGATGTTGGGGTGGGTCAGGCGCAGCAGGACCGAGCGCTCCCGCAGGAAGCGCATGACGATGTCCGCGTCCTGGGCCAGCTCCTCCTTGAGGACCTTGATGGCCACGGTCTCGCCGGGCTGGCCGGCCACGGCCGCCTCGGCGCCCGCGGCCTCCCTCTGGCGAGCACGCCAGACAGTGCCCGTGGCGCCGCGCCCGAGCGGCTCCTCGAGCAGGTACTTGCTGCCGACTGGCCGCACGCTCGCGCTCCCTGCTGCTGTGTCGATCTCTGGGTGGATCTGCTGTCGATCGGTTTTCCGGCCCACTCTAGGGGGTGTCCCTGTGCAAGACGCGGGTCACGTGAGGTTGGTTGCCGCACGTATGTACGAAGGGTGACGTACGGGGCGTATGCCCCTGGCGTTTTTGCTCTGCATTCGGCCAGGTCGCGCCCGTCGCCTGATCGATCAAGATCATTTGTCGGCGGGTGCCGGGCGTGTTGTCCGTAACAGGTGCGAGGATGCACACGTACGGAAGGCACGGGACGGGAGCCCGGTCTTCCGGCAGACCTGACCGGACGACGCGTCCGTGCCGGGCGGGGGGCGACGAGCGGGCAGTCATGCCCGTCCCGTCCATCCCCTGCCGGGCGCACTCACCGCGCCCCCCGCGCAGAAGGGACCGCTGACGGCGATGCAGATCCGGCTGACCGTCCTCGGGTCGCGCAGCGGCCACCAGGCCGCGAGCGCCCCAGCCAGCTGTGACGTGCTCGTCACCGCGCCCGTCGGCACCGTGCTGGCCGCGGTGGCCTCCGGCCTGGCGGCCACCGTGGGCGGACCCGACACCGGGGGCACGGTCGTGCTGTACGCCGGTTCGGAGCGGCTCGACCTCCAGCGGCGGGTCCTGGGCGAGCCGCCGCTCGTCGACGGGGCGGTGCTCTCGCTGAACGTGCCGGTGCCGGACGTCCTGCCGGAGGAGGGCCTCGGCGCCCCGGAGCTGCACGTGGTCGCCGGACCCGACGCGGGCGGGGTGCACCTGCTGCACAGCGGGCAGATCCGGATCGGCCGCTCCGCCGACGCCGACGTCCCGCTGGACGACCCGGACGTCTCGCGGCTGCACTGCGCGGTAACGGTGCTGCGGGACGGGCGGGTGGCCGTGGCCGACCTGGACTCCACGAACGGCACCACGCTGGACAACGCCCCGGTGGGCCCGCAGCCGGTCTCCCTGCCGCCGGGAGCCCTGCTCCGGGTCGGCGAGTCCACGCTCCGCCTGGCCCCGCCGGCCGCGTCCGCGCCCCGCCAGGTCACCCCGGACCTGGAGGGCCACCTCTCCCTGTCGGCCCCGCCCGCCCCCGGCCTGCCGGGCCCCTCGGGCACCCCCGCCGGAACGCCCCCGAACGCCCCCGGCGCCAACGGCCCCGCGGGCCCCGGCGGCGCCGGGCAGGCGACGGGGCACGGCCCCGGGCCCCAGGGCGGACCAGCGCAGGGCGCGGCCGGCCCGGACACCCACGGCGGTGCACCGCGCGGCGCGGACGCCCCCGGTGGCACGGATCCCTCCGGCGACGCCGGGCGGGTCCCGGGCCCCGGGACCCACGGCGGTGCGCCGCAGGGCGCGGCCGGGCCGGCCGGACCGGGCGGGACGTCGCACGGCACCGCGGGGGCCAACGGCCCCGGGACGCCCCCCGGCAGGGCGCGCCGCAAGGGGATAGGCGCCTGGGCGCGGAAGTGGGTGCGCGGGGAGGACGTCGCCGAGGAGCCGCAGGAACCGGCCGAGACCGCCGCCGTGCCCGACGCGGACGACCCCGCCGCACTGCTGCTGGCCGCCCTGGCGCCCACCGAGCGCCTGTGGTCGCGTACGGCCGGCCACCCCCGGCTGCTGGAGGTCGGGCTCGGCGCCGGGTGCCGGGTGTCGCTGCCCGCCGTCGGGGGGCTCGGCCTGGCCGGCCCCCGGGCCCGGCTGACCGGGGTCGCCCGCTGGGTGATCGCGCAGCTCGCCGCGCTGCACGCGCCCGGGCAGCTGGAGATCGTACTGCTGTCCACCGACCGCGCACGCGCCCTCGCCGACCGCCGCCGGGACTGGGGCTGGCTCGGCTGGCTGCCCCACGTACGGCCCGCGCACGGCCAGGACTGCCGGCTGCTCCTCGCCTACGACCGCGAGCAGGCGGCCGCCCGCACGGGCGAACTGACCCGGCGCCTGGACGACGGCCCGCTCGGCCCGCACTGGGCCGCCGCCGACGCCGACCAGGTCCGGCGGGCAGCCGCCGTGTACGAGGGCCCCTACACCCTGCTCGTCGTCGACGGCGATCCCGGCGCGGGCCCGCTGCGGGACCTCACCGGGCGGATCGCCTCGCACGGCACGGCCGCCGGGATCCACGTGCTCGCGCTCGCCGAGGCCCCGGCCTCGACCCCCGCCTCCCCGGTCACCGAGACGTACGAGGCCGCCTGCGCGGCCTCCCCGGCCTTCCGGGACTGCGGCGCGGTCGCCCTGCTCAGCGGGGACGTGGCCACGGCCGTACGGACCTTCACGACCGGCGGCGGCCGCCCGGTGCCCGCCGGGGCCACCGCCACCGCCGACGCCGTATCCGCCGCCTGGGCCGAGCGCTTCGCGCGGGCACTGGCTCCCCTGCGCACCACCGAGGGCTCCGCGGAGACCTACCGCCCGGCCGCCGCCGCGCTGCCCGCCACCGCGCGGCTGCTCGACGAGCTGGGGCTGGCCCGGGCCACCCCGGCCTCGCTGATGGCGCGCTGGGCCGCCTCCACCGACCAGGGGCAGGGCATGGGCGGCCTCGCCGAGATCGTGCTGGGCGGCGGCCGGCGCGGGCCCGTGGGCGCCGAGCTGGTGCAGGACGGGCCGCACCTGCTCATCGAGGGGCCCGCCGGGAGCGGCCGCACGGAGCTGCTGCGTTCGGTGGCGGCCTCGCTGTCGGCGGCGGCCCGGCCCGACCGGCTCGGCCTGGTCCTGCTCGACGGGGCCGGCGGCGAGCGCGGGGACGGCCTGCTGCCCTGCACGGAACTCCCGCACGTCTCCGCCCACCTGGTGGCCTCCGACCCGCTGCGGATGCGGGAGTTCGCCCAGGCGCTGGGGGCGGAGCTCAAGCGCCGCGCCGAGCTGCTGGACGGGGTGCCGTTCTCGGAGTGGCACGCGGCCCGGGAACGCATCGGCCGGGAGTACGGCGGCCGGGAGGTCGCCGACCGGATGGTGTCCCCCCGCCAGCCCAGCGCGGGCGAGCTGCGCGGTGACCTCGACACGCCGCGCACGGGCACGCTGCGGCTGCGTTCCTCCGCCACCCGCACCGATCCCGCGGGGCCCACTCCGCTGCCCCGGCTGGTGGTCCTGGTGGACGACTTCGACGCGCTGGTCGCGCCGGGTCTCGGTGCCACGGGCCGGCCCGCCGCCGGTTCGGTGGTGCGGGCGCTGGAGGCGGTGGCCCGCGAGGGCGCGCGGCTCGGCGTGCACCTGGTGGCCACGACCGGCCGTCCGGACCGGACCGCGGACACCCTCCTCGCCCGGCTGACGACCCTTCGGGTGGAGTTGGACGCGCCCGACCAGCCCGGGCCGGGCCGCGGCCTGCTGCGGCACGCGGACGGGCGGACGGTGCCCTTCCAGGCGGGCCGGGTGACCGGCCGGATCCCCCGGACGGCGACCTTGCGGCCCACTGTGGTCCCGGTGGAGTGGGAGCGGATGGGCGATCCCCCGGCCCGCCGCCCGGTGCGTGAACTGGGCAACGGGCCCACCGACCTCGCGCTGCTGGCCAGCGCCCTGGAGCGGGCCTCGCACCTGGTCTCGGCGGTACCCGTGCTGTTCCCGCCCGCCCCGTAGATGCGGCCGCGTCCCCCGCGAGGCGGTATTGCGCGGGGCGCGCGGATCGGCGTAGACCTTGTGGTCCAGGACACACTGCAGGACACACAGCGGGCATCGGGGGCAGAACCATGCGCGAGCACGGAACGGGCCGTACGACACTCACCTGGGCGGCGCTTGCCGCGGCGGGCGCGCTCCTGCTCGGCGCGTGCGGCGACGGCGGGGGGTCCGGGAAGAAGGACGGGGCCTCGGATCCCCCCGAGGGCGCGACGGCCTCGCCGACGGTGCAGTTACCGAAACTGCCCGGCGAGAAGCTGGAGGTCGCGGCCGTCTGGACGGGCCCGGAGCAGGCGAACTTCACCAAGGTGCTGAAGGAGTTCGAGAAGCGGACGGGCGCGACGGTCACCTTCGTCCCGGCCCAGGACCCGATCGTCACCTTCCTCGGCACGAAGATCGCGGGCGGCGCCCCGCCGGACGTGGCGCTGCTCCCCCAGGTGGGGGCGCTGGTCTCGGCGGTGCAGAACAAGTGGGCGCAGCCGGTGGGCCCGGAGGCCCAGGCGCAGCTCGACGCGAACTACTCGCCGGGCTGGAAGAAGCTCGGCGCGGTCGACGGCACCCAGTACGGCGTGTACTACAAGGCCGCCAACAAGTCGCTGATCTGGTACAACGCGAAGGCCTTCGAGGCTGCCGGGGTACAGCCGCCGAAGACGTGGAAGGAGCTGCTGACGGCGGCGGACACGCTCTCGGCCTCCGGTACCCCGGCGGTCTCCGTGGCCGGTGCGGACGGCTGGACCCTCACCGACTGGTTCGAGAACGTCTACCTCTCGCAGGCCGGGCCGGAGAAGTACGACCAGTTGGCCAAGCACCAGATCAAGTGGACGGACGACAGCGTCAAGCAGGCGCTGACCACGCTCGCCGAGCTGTTCGGGCGCAAGGACTTCCTGGCGGGCGGGCCGAGCGGGGCCCTGGCGACGGAGTTCCCGAAGTCGGTGACGCAGACCTTCACCGGCGGGGACCGGCCGGCGGCCGCGATGGTCTACGAGGGCGACTTCGTGGCGGTGAACATCGCGCAGACGGACGCGAAGGTGGGCAAGGACGCCCTGGTCTTCCCCTTCCCGGCGGTCGGCGCGAAGTCTCCGGTGGTCTCGGGTGGTGACGTGGCGGTCGCGCTGAAGCCCTCGAAGGGCGCGCAGGCGCTGCTGACCTTCCTGGCCTCGGCGGACGCGGCGCAGATCCAGGCCCGCGAGGGCGGTTTCGTCTCCCCGAACCGGGCGGTGAACCCGGGCGCCTACCCCAACGACATCCAGCGCGACATCGCCAAGGCCCTGATCGCGGCGGGCGACGACTTCCGCTTCGACATGTCGGACCAGGCCCCGTCCGCCTTCGGCGGGACCCCGGGCGCGGGCGAGTGGAAGGCCCTCCAGGACTTCCTCGCGAACCCGTCGGACGTGGCGGGCGCGCAGGCGAAACTGGAGGCGGACGCGGCCAAGGCCTACGGGAACTGATCCCCGTGGCGGCCACCTCGCGGGAGGCCCGGCGCCGCCGCCTGATCGCGGCGGCGTTCCTCCTCCCGGCGCTCGTACTGCTGGGCGCGCTCGTCGTCCATCCGATCGGCTACTCGGTCTACCGCAGCCTCTTCGACCGCTCCGGGGACACCTTCGTGGGCGCGGGCAACTACCGCGAGATCCTGCAGGACGGCACGATCCGCACCGCCCTGAAGAACACGGCGGTGTGGGTGGTCCTGGCGCCGACGACGGCCACCGCCCTCGGTCTGATATTCGCGGTGCTGACGGAACGGGTGCGCTGGGGAACGGCGTTCAAGCTGCTGGTGTTCATGCCGATGGCGATCTCGATGCTGGCGGCGGGCATCATCTTCCGGCTGGTCTACGACCACGATCCGGACCGGGGCATCGCCAACGCGGTCTGGGTCGGGGTCCACGACACCTTCGCGGAGTCCTCGGCGTTCCCCAAGGCCCGCCCGGGCCGCGACTCCCCGCTGGTCCCGGCGGACGGGGGCGCCTTCGTGACCCGCGTTCCGGTCCGGGCGGGCACCCCGGCCGTGCTCCCGCTGGTCGGTGTGGCCCCGGAGTCCCTGCCCGAGGGCACCCGTACGGCGAAGGCCGCGGCCGCCGAGCCGGGCAAGGTCACGGGGACGGCCTGGCAGGACTTCACGCGGGGCGGGGGCGGGCGGACGAACGCGGTCGATCCGAGCGAGTCGGCGTTCTCCGGCATGCGGATCGAGGCGGTCAAGGACGGCAGGGTCGTCGCTTCGGCGACGACCCGCGCCGACGGCACCTTCACGCTGCCCGCGGCGGCCGACGGCGCCGTGCTGCGCCTGCCCGCCGCGAACTTCCGGGAGGCGTACGCGGGGGTGGAGTGGCTGGGCCCGGCGCTGGTCACCCCTGCGGTCATCGGGGCGTACGTGTGGATGTGGGCCGGGTTCGCGATGGTGCTGATCGGGGCCGGGCTGGCGGCCGTACCGCGGGAGCTGCTGGAGGCCGCGCGGGTGGACGGGGCGAACGAGTGGCAGGTGTTCCGCCGGATCACCGTCCCGGTGCTGGCGCCGGTGCTGGTCGTCGTGCTCGTCACGCTCGTCATCAACGTCATGAAGGTCTTCGACCTGGTCTTCGTGATCGCACCGGGCGCGGTGCAGGACGACGCCAACGTCCTCGCGCTCCAGCTGTACCGCACCTCCTTCGGCACGGACGCCGATGCGGGCCTGGGCAGTGCGATCGCCGTCCTGCTGCTGGTGCTGGTGGTGCCGGTGATGCTCGTGAATATCCGCCGGCTGCGCAAGGAGGGATCCCGATGACCCGTTCCGGCGCGACCGCGGTGGCTGCCCTGGGAGCGGCGAAACCGTCACGCACGCGCACCGGGCTCACCGCGGGCGGCCTGGCGGCCCGGGCGGCCGGCGGGGCCGTACGGGTCTTCCTCGTCCTGGCCGCACTGTTCTGGCTGCTGCCCACGCTCGGGCTGCTGGTCTCCTCGTTCCTGTCCCCCACTGACCTGAACAAGGGCGGCTGGTGGCAGGTGCTGACGGCGCCCGCCCGGCTGACCACCGGCAACTACGAGCGGCTGCTGGCCGACGAGACCATCACCCACTCCCTCATGGCCACGTTCGCGATCGCCGTCCCGGCCACCCTGCTGGTGGTGACCCTGGGCGCGTTCGCCGGATACGCCTTCGCGTGGCTGGAGTTCCCCGGCCGGGACTGGCTGTTCCTCGTCGTCGTCGGGCTGCTGGTCGTCCCCGTGCAGGTGGCGCTGATCCCGGTGTCCGAACTCTTCGGCACCATCGGCCTGTTCGAGACGACCGCGGGCGTGGTGCTCTTCCACACCGCCTTCGGGCTGCCCTTCGCGGTGTTCCTGCTGCGCAACTTCTTCGCCGAGATCCCGCGCGAGCTGCTGGAGGCGGCCCGTCTCGACGGGGCGGGCGAACTGCGGCTGTTCGCGCGGGTGGTGCTGCCGCTGGGCGGCCCGGCGATCGCCTCGCTCGGCATCTTCCAGTTCCTGTGGGTGTGGAACGACATGCTGGTGGCGCTGGTCTTCGCGGACTCGGCGAACCCGCCCGTGACGGTCGCCCTCCAGCAGCAGGTACGGCAGTTCGGGAACAACATCGACGTGCTGGCGCCGGGCGCCTTCCTGTCGATGGTGGTACCGCTCGTCGTCTTCTTCGCCTTCCAGCGGCAGTTCGTGACGGGGGTGATGGCGGGCGCGGTCAAGTGACGATCCTCCCCGCGCCGAACCGCAGGGATTCCCTTCAGCTCGCGTGAGCGGGCTTCCGGGCTTCACGCATCCGCCTCCGGCCGGTGGCCGGGACTCGCACCCCTGGGACGCTGCGCGAGCCGTTGATGTCCGAGCCACCCGTCCGGCGGCGCCTCTGTCCCACATCCCCCAACACCACGAGCCCGGTTGACGTGGGGTGTTGACGCTGAGTAACCCGAATGCCGCACTCTGCGTAACCCGGTCGCCACGCCAGGGGTTCCTGGGCAATATGCCCGCGCCGACCCCTGGATGTGCCGTGCCCCGGTTCAGCGTCATCGTGCCCGCGTACAAGGTCCAGGCCTACCTCCAGGAGAGTCTGGACTCGGTCCTGGCGCAGTCGTACCCGGATCTTGAGCTGATCGCGGTCGACGACGCCTCCCCGGACGCCTGCGGTTCCATCATCGACGAGTACGCGGCCCGGGACCCGCGCGTGACCGCCGTGCACCTGCCGCACAACCTCGGCCCGGGCCCCGCCCGCAACGCGGGCCTGGCCCGGGCCACCGGCGACTACCTGGTCTTCCTCGACGGCGACGACGTCCTCGCCCCCGGCGCCCTGCAGGCCCTCACCGACCGGCTGAAGGCCACCGGCTCCCCCGACGTCCTGGTCCACGACCACGCGCGCGCCCTCTGGACGGGCGAGCTGGTCCCGAGCGGCCTCTCGCCCCGCCTCCGCGAGGACGGTCCGGCCAGCTTCCGCCTCGCCGACCGCCCCGCCCTCCTCGGCATGCCGATGGTGGTGTGGAACAAGACCTACCGCCGCGAGTACGCGGAACGCGAGGGACTGGAGTTCCCGCCCGGCTTCTACGAGGACACCCCCTGGACCTACCCGGCGCTGCTGGCAGCCGAGTCCGTCGCCGTCCTGGACCGGGTCTGCGTGCACCACCGGCAGCGCCGCAGCGGCTCGATCCCGACCACGGCCGGCCGCCGCCACCTCGACGTCTTCGACCAGTACGACCGGGTCTTCGGCTACCTCGCCGGCCGCCCCGAGCTGGAGCGCTGGCGCCCCGCCGTGCACCGGCGGATGGCCGAGCACTTCTGCACCCTGTACGCCGACCCGCGCCGCCTCCCGCGCGCCTCGCGGGCCGAGTTCTTCCAGCGGGCCTCGGCCCTCCTGCGCCGCTACCGGGCCCCTGTCCGCGCGAGTGCGCTGCCGTTGTCGCTCTCCCGCACCGACCGGCTGCGCCACGCCCTGATGCGGCTGGGCACGCGGCGCACGTACCGGCTGCTGTCGGTGCTGCGCTCGGCCGCGCCGGCGACGGGCCGCGGCGCCCGCGGTCTCTGGCGGGGGCTGCGCGAGAGCGCCCTGCGCCTGCACTACCGCACCCAGCGCCTGCTCCCGCTCCGCCCTGAGCTGGCCGTCTTCTCCGCGTACTGGCACGGCGGCTACGCCTGCAACCCGGCGGCCATCGAGGCGAAGCTGCGGGAGCTGGCGCCGCGGATGCGGACGGCGTGGATCTGCGACCCCGAGCATCAGGCGACGCTGCCCCGGGAGACGACCGCGCTGCGGCCGGGCTCGGCGGCCTATTGGACCGCCCTCGCCAGGGCCACGTACCTCACCACGAACGTCAACTTCGAGCGCGCCCTGGTCAAACGGCCGGGCCAGGTCCTCCTCCAGACCCAGCACGGCACCCCGCTCAAGCGCGTCGGCCTGGACCTGCAGGACCGCCCGGCCGCCACCCCCACCACCGACTTCGCGGGCCTGCTGCGCGGCGCCGACCAGTGGGACTACCTGCTGTCGGCGAACCGGCACTCCACCCTGGTGTGGGAGAGGGCGGTCCCCGCCTCCTACACCACCCTCGAATACGGCTACCCGCGCAACGACCCCTTCCACCGGGCGACCCGCTCCGAGGTCCTGGAGCTGCGCGAGCGCCTCGGCATCCCGGCCGGCTCGACGGCGGTCCTGTACGCGCCGACGCACCGCGACTACCGGCGCAGCCGCCCCGACCACCTCGACTTCGAGCGGGTGCTGCGCGATCTGGGGCCGCGCTTCGTGCTGCTGGCCCGCACCCACCTCACGTACGCGGACGCCCCGTGGACGGCGGACCCCCACCCACGCCTGATCGACGTCTCCGCCCACCCCTCCGTCGAGGAGCTCTGCCTGGCCTCGGACGCGCTCGTCACCGACTACTCGTCCCTGATGTTCGACTACGCCACGCTGGACCGGCCGATCGTGATCCACGCGGACGACTGGGAGGCGTACGAGGCGGCCCGCGGCACCTACTTCGACCTGCGGGCCTGCCCGCCGGGCGCGATCGCCCGCACCCAGGACGAACTCGTCGACATCTTCACCACCGGCCACTGGCAGGGCTCGCGCTCGGCGCAGCTGCGAGCGGCGTTCCGCGCGCGGTTCTGCTCGTACGACGACGGGCACGCGGCGGAGCGGGTGGTCCGCCGCGTCTTCCTCGGCCAGCCGGACGCGGTCCCGCCGGTCGTCCCGCCGGAGGACCGCCGCCCCTGCCCGGCGGCGACCGGGGGCCCGCTCCCCGAACCGCCGCTGGCCTCGCTGAGTCCGTCGCGCTGGCCGTAGATCAGCGGCTGAAGACGACCGACCGCAGCGTGAGCCGGGCGCTTCCGTACCCGGTGAACGGGCGGAGGGTGAAGTAGTCGCCTTCGCAGTCGGGGCCGGTGAAGACGGTCGCCGTCGCGTCGGTGCGGTTGCGCGGTGAGTGCGCGGGGCTGCTGGAGGCGGGGTCGGCGACCTCCGGGAGCGTGATGCACTCACCGCCCACGGGGTCCTCCAGCACGGCGGTCTGCGGGCGGCCGTCGAGCCCGCTGTACGTGTACCGGAACTCGCCGGTCGCGGCGGCCGCGGGCGAGGCGGGGAGGGTGAGACCGAGCACGAGGGCGCCGAGACCGGCGACGACGGCGTTGCGCGTACGCATGGACTGCTCCTGGGGGCGTGTCCGGACCCGGACCCGGGCCCGCATCCGCCGCCACACTCCCGCGCGGCCCGGGCGCGCCCCAACCTCCCGCACCCGAGGAATCGATCCCTCGTCCCCCGATCGGCCGATCAGAACCCGTCGACGCCACTGTTGCGACCGAGGTGCCGCTAGGCAGCCCCTGGGCTCCGCCCAGACCCGCTCCTCAAACGCCGGAGGGGCTGGGCCCCGCTACCGCCGGGTGGCGGCCCGATCCAGCCTCGCCGCGGCGCCTGGGACGGACCCCCCGATCCAGCCCCGCCGGCATTCGAAGCACGGGGCCAGGGCCGACCCCCGCCCCAACCCCGCCGACGTTCGAGGCGCGGGGTCTGGGGCCGGCCCCCGCCCCAGCCCCGCCGGCGTTCGAGGCGCGGGGTCTGGGGCCGGCCCCAGCCCCAGCCCCGCCGGCATTCGAGGCGCGGGGCCAGGAGCCCCCGCCCCAACCCCGCCGGCGTTCGAGGCGCGGGGTCTGGGGCCGGCCCCCGATCCAGCCTCGCCGGCGTTTGAGGCGCGGGGTCTGGGGCGGAGCCCCAGGGAACGGTGGAAGGGCGGGTAGGGGACCAGCCCCGCGCAGCGGCCAGCCCGGCGGCCGCCGATCCGGCCCGCCCGCACGGGTCAGACGGCCCCCAAGGATCAGACGGCCCGCACGGGTCAGACGCCCCCCACGGAAGGCGGCCCGCAGGGCAGACGGACCGACCGCTCAGACGGCCCGGAGCCCCGCCACCACCGACCGCGCCAGCTCGTCCAGGTACCCCCCGGGGACGGAGTCCCGTACGACCACCTGCCGCCAGTACAACGGCCCGATCGCCAGATCGAGCGCCCGGTCCGGGCACGTCCCCTCGACGAGTTCACCCCGCGCGACGGCCGCGGAGACGATCCCCTCCGCCATCCGCTTCTGCCCGTCCAGCAGCGCCCCCCGCACCGCGTCCGCGATCTCCGGGTTCCGCGCCGCCTCGACCAGGAGGTCGGGGATGACCGCCGACGCCACCGGGTGCCGCAGCACGTGTGACATGACCTCCAGCAGGGCCCGTACGTCCCCGTACAGCGAGCCCGTCGCCGGCACCGGCAGCCCGTCCACCGCGAAGGCCCCCACCAGGTCCAGCACCAGGTGCAGCTTCGACTTCCAGCGCCGGTACACCGCCGTCTTGCCGACGCCCGCGCGCCGCGCGATCCCCTCGATCGACATCTTCGAGAAGCCCACCGCGGCCAGTTCCTCCACCACGGCGGCCCGGATCGCCTCGGTCACGTCCTCCCGCAGCACGGCGGCCCCCGCGGGGGCCCTCCTGGCGGGCGAAGAGGGGGCGGCGGAGGAGGCGGCGGGGTCCGTGGTCATGCACAGAGCATAACCGCGCCACGCAACGACGATACGGTTGCGTTCCGACGTGCCGCGCCCTACCCTCGCCGTAGCGACGATACGGACCCGTTCCATCGCCGCGGACGCCCCGACCCCGGCGAAAGCGACCCTCGTGACCACCTCGACGGCACCCGCGCATCCCGAATCCCCGCAGGCCTCCCGCCCCACCTCCGCCCAGCTCGCGGAACTCGCGGCCGCGCACGGCCTGACCCTCAGCGGCGCCCGCCCCACCCTCCTCCGCTACGTCGCGGAGCTCTGGCACCGCCGCCACTTCGTGACGGCGTACGCGACCGCTCGCATGCAGGCGCAGTACAGCACCGCGAAACTCGGCCAGGTCTGGCACCTGGTGACCCCGCTCCTCAACGCGGCGGTCTACTACTTCATCTTCGGCATCGTGATGCGCGCCAGCCACGGCGTCCCCGACTACGTGCCGTTCCTGATCACCGGCGTCTTCGTCTGGGACTTCATCGGCAGCTCCATCAACGCCGGCACCCGCTCCGTCCACAGCAACCTCGGCCTGGTCCGCGCCCTGCACTTCCCCCGCGCGAGCCTGCCGATCTCCACCGTCGTACAGCTCTTCCAGCAGCTGCTCGTCACCATGGGCGCGCTGGTCCTCCTGCTGCTCGTACTGGGCCAGAGGCCCGGCCCGGCCTGGCTCCTGGCCGTGCCCGCCCTCCTGCTGATGGCGGTCTTCGCCGCCGGCGTCGCCATGGTCATGGCCCGGATCGGCAGCAAGAGCCCCGACGTCAGCCAGCTGATGCCCTTCGTCCTGCGGACGTGGATGTACTCGTCCGGCGTCATGTGGTCCATCGACCAGATGCTCAGCACGGACCGCCTCCCGCACTGGGTGTCGATGGCACTCAAGCTCAACCCGGCGGCCGTCTACATCGACCTGATGCGGTTCTCGCTGATCGACAGCTTCCAGGCGCACTCGCTCCCCCACCACGCATGGCTGATCGCCATCGGCTGGGCCCTGCTCGCCGGAGCCGGCGGGTTCGTCTACTTCTGGAAGGCCGAGGAGGAGTACGGCCGTGGCTGAGCTCACCACCACCCCCACCACCGGCACCCGCGTGCCCACCGTCATCGCCGACGGGGTCCACGTCGTCTACAAGGTCAACGGCGGCGGCCGCAAGGGCGGCGCCACCGCGGCCCTGAGCCGGATCTTCTCCCGCACGCCGGCCCCCGGCATCCGCGAGGTGCACGCCGTCAAGGGCGTCACCTTCACCGCGTACGAGGGCGAGGCCATCGGCCTCATCGGCACCAACGGCTCGGGCAAGTCCACCCTCCTGGCCGCGATCGCCGGCCTCCAGCCGGTGGCCCGGGGCCGCATCTACTCTCACGGCCAGCCGTCCCTGCTCGGCGTGAACGCCGCCCTGATGAACGACCTGACCGGCGAACGCAACGTCGTCCTCGGCGGCCTCGCCATGGGCATGACCCGCGAGCAGATCAAGCAGCGCTACCAGGACATCGTCGACTTCTCCGGAATCAACGAGAAGGACGACTTCATCTCGCTGCCCATGCGCACGTACTCCTCCGGCATGGGCGCCCGCCTGCGGTTCTCCATCGCCGCCGCCAAGGACCACGACGTCCTGATGATCGACGAAGCCCTGGCCACGGGCGACGCCGCCTTCCAGCGGCGCAGCCAGGCCCGCATCGAGGAACTGCGCGAACGCGCCGGCACCGTCTTCCTGGTCAGCCACGGCATCGGCACGGTCCGCGAGACCTGCGACCGCGCGATCTGGCTGGAGGCGGGCGTCATACGCATGGACGGCCCCGCCGCCGAAGTCTGCGACGCGTACGAGGCCTTCACCGCGGGCCGCTGAATCCAGCCCCGCCGGCGATTGAGGCGCGGGGCCCGGGGCGGAGCCCCCGTAGCGGCGCCGCATCCGGACATGAAGACGGGCGGCCCCGGACCAACCGTGGTCCGGGGCCGCCCGCCGTTTCCGACTAGCTGTGCGCCCGCAGCAGCGACCGCATCGTCCGCATCGCCACCGACAGGTTCGCCAGGTCGAAGTCGTCCGACCCCCGGATCTCGTCCAGAGTCGTCCGCGCACGCCCGATCAGCGCCGCGTTCTTCTCCTCCCACGCCTTGAAGCGCTCCTCGGGAGTCGCGTCCCCGTCGCCCACCGACAGCACGTCCGCGGTCAGGGCCGCGTGCGCCGCGAAGAGGTCCTCGCGGATGGAGGCGCGGGCCATGGACTGCCAGCGGTCGGACCGCGGCAGCTCGATGATCCGGTCCATCAGCTGGGTGATGTCCAGGCGGTCGGCGAGGTCGTAGTAGACCTCGGCGACACCCAGCGGGTCCACGCCCGTGCGGTCCGCGATGGCGACGATGTCCAGCGTCGGGAAGGCCGAGGAGAACCCTGCCACCTTCGCCGCGAGCTCCTCCGGCACGCCCTCGCCGGTCAGCTCGTCCATCACCGACTGGTACCAGTCCAGGTCGGCGCCGCGCACCAGCTTGGGCAGCTCGGCCCAGACCTGCTCCACCCGGGCCTGGAAGAGTTCCACGGTCTCGGTGATCTGGAGCGGCTGCGGCCGGTTGTTCAGCAGCCAGCGGGTACCGCGCTCGACCAGACGGCGCGAGTGCAGCCGCACCCGGGTCTGGACGTCGGCGGCGACCTTGTTGTCGAGCGCCTCCACCGCGTCCCACACCTCGGCCAGGCCGAAGATCTCACGCGCGGCGAGCTGCGCCCGGACGATCTCCTCCAGGGACGCCCCGGTCTCCTCGCGCAGGCGGTGCAGGAAGGTCGAACCACCGGTGTTGACGGTGTCGTTGACCAGGAGCGTGGTGATGATCTCGCGGCGCAGCGCGTGCGCGTCGATCTGCTCCGGGAACTTCCCCCGCAGGGCGCCCGGGAAGTACGCGTGGAGCAGGCGGCGCAGGTACGGGTCGTCCGGCAGCTCGGTGTGGATGAGCTCGTCCGCCACGGTGATCTTGGTGTAGGCGAACAGGACGGCCAGCTCCGGCTGGGTCAGGCCCTTGCCGGTGTTGAGCAGCTCGCGGATCTGGCGGTCCGTGGGCAGGAACTCCAGCTCGCGGTTGAGCAGCCCCTCGCTCTCCAGGCGGCGCATGAAGCGCTGCTGGGCGTGGAGCAGGCTCGGGGCCTGCGCCGAACCGTTGGCCAGCGCCGTGTTCTGCGCGTAGTTGTTGCGCAGGACGAGCGAGCCGACCTCGTCGGTCATCTCGGCGAGCAGCTTGTTGCGCTGCTTGACGGTCATGTCCCCGTCGGCGACGACGGCGTTGAGCAGGATCTTGATGTTCACCTCGTGGTCGGAGGTGTCCACGCCGGCGCTGTTGTCGATGGCGTCGGTGTTGACCTTGCCGCCGTGGTGGGCGAACTCGATCCGGCCGAGCTGGGTCAGGCCCAGGTTGCCGCCCTCGCCGATGACCTTGGCCCGGACCTCGGAGCCGTTGACGCGGATGGCGTCGTTGGCCTTGTCGCCGACGTCCGCGTGCGTCTCGGCCGTGGCCTTGACGTACGTGCCGATGCCGCCGTTCCACAGCAGGTCCACCGGGGACTGCAGGATCGCCTTCATCAGGTCGGCCGGGGTCATCTTGGTGACGCCCGCCTCGATGCCCAGGGCCTCGCGGACCTGCGCGGTGATCGGGACGGCCTTCGCGCTGCGCGGGTGGACGCCGCCGCCCGCCGAGATCAGCGAGGTGTCGTAGTCGGCCCACGAGGAGCGCGGCAGGTCGAACAGGCGGCGGCGCTCGGCGTAGGAGACGGCCGCGTCCGGGTTCGGGTCGAGGAAGATGTGCCGGTGGTCGAACGCGGCGACCAGGCGGATGTGCTCGGAGAGCAGCATGCCGTTGCCGAACACGTCGCCGGACATGTCGCCGACACCGACGACCGTGAAGTCCTGGGCCTGCGTGTCGTGGCCCAGCTCGCGGAAGTGCCGCTTGACGGACTCCCACGCGCCACGGGCCGTGATGCCCATGCCCTTGTGGTCGTAGCCGGCCGAACCGCCGGAGGCGAAGGCGTCACCGAGCCAGAAGCCGTAGGACTCCGCGACCCCGTTGGCGATGTCGGAGAAGGTGGCGGTGCCCTTGTCGGCGGCGACGACGAGGTAGGTGTCGTCCTCGTCGTGGCGGACGACGCCCTTCGGCGGCACGACCTCGCCGGCGACCATGTTGTCGGTGATGTCGAGCAGCGCCGAGATGAAGATCTTGTACGAGGCGATGCCCTCGGCGAGCCACGCGTCGCGGTCCACCGACGGGTCCGGGAGGTTCTTCGCGACGAAGCCGCCCTTGGCGCCGACGGGGACGATGACGGTGTTCTTGACCATCTGCGCCTTGACCAGGCCGAGGATCTCCGTACGGAAGTCCTCGCGACGGTCGGACCAGCGCAGGCCGCCCCGGGCGACCTTGCCGAAGCGCAGGTGGACGCCCTCGACGCGCGGGGAGTAGACCCAGATCTCGAAGGCCGGTCGCGGCGCCGGCAGGTCCGGGATGGCCTGCGGGTCGAACTTCATCGACACGTACGAGTGGGGCTCGCCCGCGTCGTTCAGCTGGAAGAAGTTGGTCCGCAGGGTGGCCTTGATCAGCGTCAGGAAGGAGCGCAGGATGCGGTCCTCGTCGAGCGAGGCGACCTGGTCCAGGGCCCCGTCCAGCTCCTCCAGCATGGCGTCGACCAGCTCGCTGCCGGCGGCCTGGCGGCCGGGCGACATGCGCGCCTCGAAGAGGGAGACCAGCAGCCGGGTGGTGTGGACGTTGTTGCGGAGGGTGTCCTCCATGTAGTCCTGGCTGAAGGTGGAGCCGGCCTGGCGCATGTACTTGGCGTACGCGCGCAGGACGACGGCCTGCCGCCAGGTGAGCCCGGCACTCAGCACGAGGCTGTTGAAGTTGTCGTTCTCCGCGTCGCCGGTCCACACGGCCGCGAAGGCCTCCTGGAACCGCTCGCGGGCGTCGTCGCCGAGGTAGTTGTCCCCGTTGCCCGTCGGCAGCGGCATCCGCAGACCGAAGTCGTAGATCCAGGCGCTGACCCGGTCGGAGCGGCGCAGCTCGTACGGGCGCTCGTCGGTGACCTCGACGCCCAGGCGCTGCAGCACGGGCAGGACCGCGGACAGCGAGACCTGCTCACCGGTCCGGTAGATCTTGAAGCGGCGTTCGCCGGGGCCCGCGCCGACCGGCTCGTACAGGGAGAGCGCGAACGGGCGGTCGCTGGCGGAGAGCTTCTCCAGGTGGCACAGGTCGGCCACGGCCGCGCGCGGCGAGTGGTCGGCCTTGTAGCCCTCGGGGAAGGAGGTGCCGTAGCGGCGCAGCAGTTCGGCGGCGCGCTCCTCGCCGAGCTCGGCGACCAGGGCCTCGGAGAAGCCGTCGGCCCAGGAGCGGGCGGCGTCGACGAGACGGCCCTCGATGCGCTCGACGTCGCCCTCGGTCAGGACCGGCAGTTCCTTGCCCTGCGGGACGCGGATGACGAAGTGGATGCGGGAGAGGATCGACTCGGTGTTCCAGGCGGTGAAGTCGACGCTGATGCCGTCGAGCTCCTCCTTGAGGATGTCCATCAGCCGCAGCCGGACGCCGGTGGTGAAGCGGTCGCGCGGCAGGTAGACGAGGGCCGAGTAGTAGCGCCCGTACTCGTCCTGGCGCAGGTACAGCCGCAGCCGGCGGCGTTCCTGCAGGTAGAGGACCGAGGTGACGATGGACTGGAGCTGGTCGACCGGGGTCTGGAACAGCTCGTCGCGCGGGTAGGTCTCCAGGATCTGCGTCAGGTCGCGGCCGTCGTGGCTGGACGGCGAGAAGCCGGCCCGCTCCAGGACCTCGGCGACCTTGCGGCGGATGACGGGCACGCGGCGCACGGACTCGGTGTACGCGGCGGAGGAGAACAGGCCGAGGAAGCGGCGCTCGCCGACGACGTTGCCGTCCGCGTCGAACTTCTTCACGCCCACGTAGTCGAGGTACGAGGGGCGGTGCACGGTGGAGCGGCTGTTGGCCTTGGTCAGCACCAGCAGGCGGTGCTCGCGGGCCTTGGCGCGGGCGTCCGCGGGCAGCCGGTTGAAGGACGGCGAGACCGGGTGGCCGTCGTCCTTGCCGCTGTGGTGCGGGTCGGAGCGCAGGATGCCGAGGCCGGTGCCGGGCACGGCGGACAGGGCGTCGCCGTCGACGAGGTTGTACTCGCGGTAGCCGAGGAAGGTGAAGTGGTCGTCGGCGAGCCAGCGCAGCAGCTCGCGGGCCTCTTCGAGCTCGTACTCGCGCAGGTCCGGGGCGGTGGGCTCCTCGGGCAGGCCGTCGGCGATGCGCAGCGCGGCGTCGCGCATCTTCTCCCAGTCCTCGACGGACTCGCGGACGTCGGACAGGACGCGCAGCAGGTCGACGGTGATCTGCTTGAGGTCGGCGCGGTCGGTCTCGCGGTCGATCTCGACGTGGATCCAGGACTCGACGAGGGAGTCGTGGGGGCGCGCGGTGCGGGGGCCGTGCGCGTCGCAGTCGGGGCCGAGGATCTCGATGAGCTTGCCGGTGACGTCACGGCGGACGACGACCTGCGGGTGGATCACGACGTGGATGCCGCGGCCCTGGCGGGACAGCTCGTTGGTGACGGAGTCCACGAGGAAGGGCATGTCGTCGGTGACGACCTCGACGACCGAGTGGCTGGAGGTCCAGCCGTTCTCCTCCACCGTGGGGGTCTGCACGCGTACGTTCGCGGTGCCCTGCGGACGGTTCTCGGCGAGGCGGTAGTGCGAGAGCGCCGCCCCGAACACGTCGACCGGGTCGCGGTCCGTGAGGTCCTCTGGGGCCGTGTGCAGGTAGTAGCGCTGGAGGTAGGAGAGCACCGTGTCCCTGTCGGCACGCTCTCCCTGCTCGGACCCAGTCGGAAGTAGCCCCCCGGCCGGGCTGTTCTCAGCTACCCGGGCCGCCCGTGCGAGCAGCTCGGCCTTTGCTTCGTCCAGCTTGGTCTGCATGTCCTCTGGCTCCTGTCGCGCGCCATTGCGTGACGTAGGTGAAGGAAGGAATGACGGAGTGCCGCTCGGGGGCGGGATGTCCGTCAGTGATCGATATCGACGCTAGGTCGTCGGGGGAGGCTGCCGGGAGGGAATCAGCCACGTTCGGCAGGAGGTCCCGGCAGCGGGAATCAGCGAAGGCCCGGGTACGGTCGTACGCCGGGCGCATGCCGGAGGCTCCAGTGCCGCCGATGACTATCGCGCTGATCACGGGTACTAGGCTATCTCGCCCCACCCCCAGGTCGTCATTCACTGCATCTGTACAAATCTCGGGGTGGAACTTTGACACTCTGGCCAGCGACTGCGACGGGAGTCCGTGCAGGTGTCCCGCACCGGTGCTGTCCAGACGCTATTCGGCCAGTTCCCGAGCTGTCCGAACGGCCTCTGCCAGGGTGTCCACGACGGGTACACCGGCCGATTCCAGACTGGCGCGGCTGTGGGACCCGCCCGTGTACAGCACGGCCCTGGCGCCGACGTGGGCGGCCGCGAGCGCGTCGTCCACGGCGTCTCCGATGAGGACCGTACGCCCGGCGGTCACACCCGTCCCGTCCAGTGCGGCCATGTGGCGTACGAGGTGCCCCGCCTTGGAGGTGTGGGAGGGGCCGGTCCTGCCGTCGACGCGCAGGAAGTGCCCGTCGATGCCGTGCGCCCGTACGAGGGGGACGAGCTTCTCATGGGGCGCGAGGGACAGCAGGGACTGGGTGAGCCCGGCCCGCTGCCAGTCCCGGAGCAGCTCGCGGGCGCCCTCGGCGAGCCCGGAGTCCTCGGCGGCGGCCCAGTAGTGCCGGTGGAAGGTGTCGTCCATGACGACCCATTCCTCGTCGGTGGGCAGCCGCCCCATGAGCCGCTCGTAGAACTTGGGCACCGGCACGACGTACAGGTCGCGGTACGTCTCCAGGGTGATCGGCGCGAAGCCGAGCTCGGCGAAGGAGGCGTTGGTCGCGGTGATGACGGCGTCGATGTCGTGCAGCAGCGTCCCGTTCCAGTCCCACACGATGTGGCTGGTCATCGCAGGAGCCCCGGGATCTCCTGCACTCCGAACCACAGCAGCTCGTGGTCCTCGGCCCCGTCCACGGTGAACTGCGCGTCGTCGTCCCCGCCGTCGGCGGCCTCCAGCGCGGCCGCGGCGGCGGCGACGTCGTCCCGGGCGTCATCCGCGTCCACGTGCACGGCGGCGGCCACGGTCAGTCGCACGGCGGCGGCCAGGCCGACCTGCCCGAGGGTGGCCTCGTCGACCCCGGGGGTGGAGGTGACGGCCTTGTCGTCCACGTCGAGCGCGACCACGACCCGCTTGCGCGGGGCTTCCTCGTCCTGGGCCAGCATCCGCAGGGAGGCGGCGGCGGCCCGGCCGAGGGCGGCGTACTCCAGCTCCTCGATGTCGTCGGACACGTACCACTCGCGCAGCCCGGGCGTGACGGCGTACGCACGCAGCGGGGCGGGCCCCAGCTCACCCGCCTTGTGCGCCTCGGCGAGCCCGGGGAGGGTCAGGGGGACGTACACGCGCATGGCCGGCTGCTTTCGGTAGTCGGAAACGCCCCCAGGATACGGCTGTCGCCCTGCGTCCGAGTGGGGGACGGCCGCCGTACCCCTTCGGGGCGTCGCGGCACGGCCCCCACGCGTCCACCTCCGTCCGCCCCGGCCCCGGGCCGCGGCGCAGCCGGGCACCGCCGCGCACTCGGATAGGTGAACCGGGCCGGGCGGCCCCCCGGCACCCCGTGCGATTGCGGACCGTGATCGGCGGCCGTAGAAGATCCCCATCAAGTTACCGCCCGGTACCGCACCGGGCCCGGCCTGACGGGGGCAGATCGCCATGGACACCACGCTGCGCACGACGATCGGCGGGGACGCCGCCCGCCGCCGCCCGGGCGCGCGGGCCCGGACCCGCCCCGCCGGCCGCAGCGACCAGCGCCGCCCTCCGCGCACCGTACGGCCCGGCCCGCACCACTGGTTCGCCGACCTGCTGCTCGCGGTGGTCAGCGGCCGCCGCCCGGTCCACTCGCTCCTCGGCCACACCGTCGGCCCCGCCTACGAGCAGCTGATCGCCCTGGCCCCGGCGGACCACCTCCGCACCCGCCTCAGCCCCGTCATCCGCCAGTGCGGCCGCTTCACCCCCGGCCCGGGCGTCATCGAGGCCTTCGCCCGCATCGCGACGGGCGACCGCATCACGGCGATGGCCTTCCGCCTGGAACAGGGCCCGGACCTCCGCTGGCGCTGCGCGGCGGTGGAACTCCAGGGTCCGGCCACAAAAACAAGCCCGTCCGGCGTTTGAGGACCGGGGGTCCGGGGGCAGCGCCCCCGGCAACGGCGCCGCGGAGGGGCGGGAACGCAACGCGGCCGGGGCCGGACACCACGAGTGGTGTCCGGCCCCGGCCGACGAGCTCGACCCCGCAGGGGTCACTTCTTGCGGCGACGCCCGCCGGAGGCCTTGGCCGCCTTCCGCCGCTCCGCCCGCGTCAGACCGTCACCCGAGCCGTCGCCACCGGCATCGTCGAAGTCGCCCTCGACGACCCCGCCCTCACCGTCCACCGTCGGGGCGGAGAAGTGCAGCCGGTCCGGCCGCTGCGGAGCGTCCAGCCCCTTCGCCCGGATCTCCGGACGCGCCGCCGGCACCGGCTCCTTCGTCAGCGAAGGCGCCGCGTCCTGCACCGGAAGCTCCTCGACCTGCTGCTCGACCTGGACCTCCAGGTTGAACAGGTAGCCGACGGACTCCTCCTTGATGCCCTCCTGCATGGCGTTGAACATGTCGAAGCCCTCGCGCTGGTACTCGACCAGCGGGTCCTTCTGGGCCATCGCCCGCAGGCCGATGCCCTCCTGCAGGTAGTCCATCTCGTACAGGTGCTCACGCCACTTGCGGTCCAGCACCGACAGCACCACGCGCCGCTCCAGCTCGCGCATGATGTCGGAGCCGAGCGCCTTCTCGCGCGCCGCGTACTGCTCGTGGATGTCGTCCTTGATGGACTCCGCGATGAACTCGGCGGTGATGCCCGCGCGGTCCCCCGCGGCGTCCTCCAGCTCCTCGATGGTGACCTTCACCGGGTAGAGCTGCTTGAAGGCGCCCCACAGGCGCTCCAGGTCCCACTCCTCGGCGAAGCCCTCGACCGTCTCGGCCGCGATGTACGCGTCGATCGTGTCGTCCATCATGTGCTTGACCTGCTCCTGCAGGTCCTCGCCCTCCAGGACGCGGCGGCGCTCGCTGTAGATGACCTCGCGCTGGTTGTTGAGGACCTCGTCGTACTTCAGGACGTTCTTGCGCGTCTCGAAGTTCTGGGTCTCGACCTGCGACTGGGCCGACGCGATCGCGCGCGTCACCATCTTGTTCTCGATCGGCACGTCGTCCGGCACGTTGGCCATGGCCATGACGCGCTCGACCATCTGCGCCTTGAACAGGCGCATCAGGTCGTCGCCCAGCGACAGGTAGAAGCGGGACTCGCCCGGGTCGCCCTGTCGGCCGGAGCGGCCGCGCAGCTGGTTGTCGATACGGCGCGACTCGTGGCGCTCCGTGCCCAGCACGTACAGCCCGCCGAGGGCCTTGACCTCCTCGAACTCGGCCTTCACGGCCGCCTCGGCCCGGGTGAGCGCCGCGGGAAGGGCGTGCGCCCACTCCTCGATGTGCTCCTCCGGGTCCAGGCCCTGCTGGCGCAGCTCGGCCTCGGCGAGGTCGTCCGGGTTGCCGCCGAGCTTGATGTCGGTACCGCGGCCGGCCATGTTCGTGGCGACGGTGACGGCGCCGCGGCGGCCGGCCTGGGCCACGATCGCGGCCTCGCGCTCGTGCTGCTTGGCGTTGAGGACCTCGTGCGGGATGCCGCGCTTGGACAGCTGCTGGGAGAGGTACTCGGACTTCTCGACCGACGTCGTACCGACGAGGATCGGCTGGCCCTTCTCGTGCTTCTCCGCGATGTCGTCGACGACGGCGGCGAACTTGGCGACCTCCGTGCGGTAGATCAGGTCGGCCTGGTCCACGCGCTGCATCGGCCGGTTCGTCGGGATCGGGACGACGCCGAGCTTGTAGATCTGGTGGAACTCGGCGGCCTCGGTCATGGCCGTACCGGTCATGCCCGACAGCTTCGAGTACAGGCGGAAGAAGTTCTGCAGGGTGATCGTGGCGAGGGTCTGGTTCTCGTCCTTGATGTCCACCCCTTCCTTCGCCTCGATCGCCTGGTGCATGCCCTCGTTGTAGCGGCGGCCGGCGAGGATACGGCCGGTGTGCTCGTCGACGATCATGACTTCGCCGTCGATGACGACGTAGTCCTTGTCCTTCTTGAACAGTTCCTTCGCCTTGATGGCGTTGTTCAGGTAGCCGACGAGGGGCGTGTTCACCGACTCGTAGAGGTTCTCGATGCCGAGCCAGTCCTCGACCTTGGAGACACCGGCCTCGTGGATGCCGACGGTGCGCTTCTTCTCGTCGACCTCGTAGTCGCCGGTCTCCTCGATGCCCTTGAGCGGCTGGCCGGCCTCGCCCTTGGTCAGGCGGGTCACGAGCTTGGCGAAGTCCGCGTACCACTTCGTTGCCTGGTCCGCCGGACCGGAGATGATCAGCGGGGTGCGGGCCTCGTCGACGAGGATCGAGTCGACCTCGTCGACCACGGCGAAGTTGTGGCCGCGCTGGACGAGCTCGTCCTTCGACCAGGCCATGTTGTCGCGCAGGTAGTCGAAGCCGAACTCGTTGTTCGTGCCGTAGGTGATGTCGCAGTCGTACTGCTCGCGGCGCTGCGCCGGCGACATGTTCGCCAGGATGCAGCCGACGGACAGGCCCAGGAACTTGTGGACGCGGCCCATCATCTCGGAGTCGCGCTCGGCCAGGTAGTCGTTCACCGTGATCAGGTGGACGCCCTTGCCGGACAGCGCGTTCAGGTACGCGGGCAGCGTGCCGACGAGGGTCTTGCCCTCACCGGTCTTCATCTCGGCCACGTAGCCGAGGTGCAGCGCCGCGCCACCCATGATCTGTACGTCGTAGTGACGCTGGCCGAGCACGCGCTTCGCGGCCTCGCGCACCGTGGCGAAGGCCTCGGGCAGCAGGTCGTCCAGGCTCTCGCCGTCCTGGAAGCGCTGCTTGTACTCGTCAGTGAGCGCCCGCAACTCGGCGTCGGAGAGGTTGACGAAGTCCTCTTCGATGGAGTTGACCTGGTCCGCGATGCGGTGCAGTTTGCGCAGGATCTTGCCTTCGCCTGCACGCATGAGCTTGTTGAAGACGGACACCGAGGTTTGTCTCCTTGCCGGTCGGGCCTGGGCACTGTACGTACACGGGCACGGCAGGTGGGCCCCACCGCAACGGCCATCGTAAGCGAGGACGTGGTCGCGCCGGGAGGTCCGCCGTACCCGCGAGGGCGCGGGTGCCCGTATTGAGAACGTACGGGTGACACGGAAGGTGCCGCTTCCCCCGCGAGATTCCCGAAAAGTGTTCGCCCGGCGACGCGCGATGGCAGCAGAATCCGCTCATGGAGCCCACGACACTGACCACCGACCGGCTCGTTCTGCGCCCGTTCCTCCCCGCCGACGAGGACGAGGTGTACGCGGCCTGCCAGGACCCGGACATCCAGCGCTACACCGCGGTCCCCTCCCCCTACGCGCGCGAGCACGCCCGGACCTTCGTGAACGAGCTGGTCCCAGCCGGCTGGCGTGCGGACACCGGCTACAGCTTCGCCGTGCGCCTCGGCGCCGGAGGGCCGCTGGTCGCGGCGGTCGGCGTCCACGTGCACAAGGTGTTCGACGTGCGCGCGTACGAGATCGGCTACTGGGCGACGAAGGAGCACCGGGGCCGCGGATACATGGCCGAGGCCGTCCGCGCCGTCTCCCGCTGGGCCTTCACCGAGGTCGGCGCGCCCCGCCTCGAATGGCGGGCCCAGGTCGAGAACGCGGGCTCCAGGGCCGTCGCGGAGAAGGCCGGCTTCCGCCTGGAGGGGACCCTGCGCGCCGGGATCGAGCACCGCGGCGCCATGCTCGACTGCCTGATCGGCGGCCTGCTCCCCTCCGACCTCGGCCTGCCCTCCCACCGGCCGTACCTGCCGTCGGCCTCCGCCTAGTACCGGGGCACCCGCCGGTCATGGAGCCGATCACGCTGACGACCGAGCGCCTCGTGCTGCGCCCCCACACCCCCGGGGACGCGGCCGAGGTGCACACCGCCTGCCAGGACCCCGAGATCCAGCGCTGGATCCCCGTCCCGCTGCCGTACCGGCACGAGGACGCGCGCGCCTTCGTCACGGAGACGGTCCCGCGCGGCTGGCGGGAGGACACCGAGTTCAACTTCGCCGTCCGCCTCGGCGCCGACGGCCCGCTGGTCGCCGCCCTCGGCGTCGTCCCGCGCGGCGCGCACGCCCACGAGGTCGGCTACTGGGCCGTCGCCGGGCACCGGGGCAACGGCTACGTCACGGAGGCGCTGCGGGCCGTGGCCCGCTGGGCCTTCACCGAAGCCGGCTGCGTCCGCCTGGTCTGGCGGGCCGGGGTGGGCAACACCGCCTCCCGTGCCGTCGCCGAGAAGGCAGGCTTCGTCGTGGAGGGCGTCCGGCGCGCGGGCATGGAACACCGCGGCACCCTGCGCGACTGCTGGGCCGGCGCCCTGCTCCCCTCGGACCTGGGTCTGCCGTCCCGGCTGGCGTACCTGCCCGCTGTCGGTGGCCGCCGTTAGGCTCCGGAGATGACCTCGACCCCGCTCTCGCTGTCCGCCGACGAGGCCCGCCGGATCGCCCTGCGCGCGCAGGGCTTCCTCGGGGCTCCCGACCGCCGCGGCGGGGTCCGCGGCGTGCTGCGCCACCTGGGCGCCGTGCAGCTCGACACCATCTCCGTCCTGGCCCGCTCGCACGAGCTGATCCCGTACGCGCGCCTGGGCGCCGTCGGCCGGGACGCGGTCGAGAAGGCGTACTGGTCCGACGGGCACGCGTTCGAGTACTGGTCGCACGCGGCCTGCATCCTGCCCATCGAGGAATGGCCGCATTTCGCCTTCCGGCGCCGCGCCCGCCGGGCCCGCGGCCACCGCTGGCACCACCTCCAGGACAAGGAGGCCTCGACCAGGGCGGTCCTGGACCGCCTGAAGGCCGACGGCCCGCTGACCTCCACCGAGCTGGGCGGCGCCAAGAACGGCGGAGAGTGGTTCGAATGGTCCGAGACCAAGATCGCGGTGGAGTGGCTGCTCGACACCGGTGAGGTGGTGTGCGGCGAGCGCCGGGGCTGGAAGCGGGTGTACGACCTGCCCGAGCGGGCCGTCCCCGACGCCCTGCTCCACGACGACCTCGACGACCGCGAGTGCCTGCGCCGACTCGTCGCGCTGGCAGGGCAGTCCCTGGGTGTCGGCACCCGCGCCGACATCGCGGACTACCACCGCCTGAAGGGGGAGCAGTTCGACGCGGTGGTCGCGGATTCCGGGCTGGTCCCGGTCGAGGTGGAGGGCTGGGCCAAGCAGGCGTGGGCCGACCCGGCGGCGCTGGCCACCGTCCCCCGCGGCCGCCACCGCACCACGCTGCTCTCGCCGTTCGACTCCCTGGTGTGGGACCGGCCGCGCACGGAGCGGATCTTCGGTTTCACCCACCGCCTGGAGGCGTACGTCCCCAAGCCGAAGCGGATACACGGGTACTTCGCGATGCCGCTGCTGGCGGGCGGCCTGCTCCAGGGCCGCGTCGACCCGGCCCGTGAAGGCCGCACCCTGGTCGCCCGGCAGCTCTCCCTGACCACGCCCAAGGCGGCCCCCGCCATGGCGCGGGCCCTGCGGGAGGCCGCGGAGTGGGTGGGCTGCGACGCGGTCCGCGTGGAACGCGCCCAGAACCCCGCCGAGGCCGCGGCGGTCACCGCCGAACTGGCCCTGCTGACCTGACCGCCGTCATCCCCGGGCAGGCAAGCCCAGCCCGGCCGGACCTCCGAGGCCGCGGCGGTCACCGCCGAACTGGCCCTGCTGACCTGACCGCCGTCATCCCCGGGCAGGCAAGCCCAGCCCGGCCGGACCAGGAGGATCCCCGACCGGCACGGCCCGGGGCGAGCCCGGGCCCAGCGTGGAGCAAGCCCGGTCACGGCCCGGCGCGAGCCCGGTCACGGTCCGGCGCGAGCCCGGTCACGGCCCGACGCGGGCGGGCCGGCGCGGATCCGGAGTCGGCCGATCCGCCGCCCCACCGCCCACCGCCCACCGCCCACCGCCCACCGCGCCGGAGGCGATCCGCGCCGGAGGCGATCAGCGGATCTCGAGGATCTTCTCCCGCATCGCGTAGACCACGGCCTCCATCCTGGAGTGCAGCTGCAGCTTCTCCAGGATGTTGCGGACGTGGTTCTTCACGGTGTTCTCCGAGATGAACAACTCCTTGGCGATGTCACGGTTGTTCATGCCGGTGGCGACCAGCTTCAGGACCTCCAGCTCCCGGTCGGTCAGCCTCGGCGCCGGCACCAGCCGCCGCTCGTCGGTCCGCTGGATCATCGACTTGAACTCGGTGAGCAGCTTCGACGCCATCGACGGGCTGATCTGCGACTGTCCGTCCGCGACCGCGCGGATCGCCGTCGCCACCTCGTCCGTGGAGATCTCCTTCAGGAGGTACCCGGTGGCGCCCGCCTTGATCGCGTCGTAGAGGTCGGCCTCCTCGTCGCTGATCGTCAGCATGATGATCTTCGCGGAGGGCGCCACCTCCTTGATCGAGGTGCACGCCTCGATCCCGCCGCGCCGGGGCATCCGTACGTCCATCAGCACGATGTCCGGCAGCAGGTCGGCCGCCTTGTCCACGGCCTCCGCCCCGTCCCCGGCCTCGCCGACGACCTGGATGTCCTCCTCCTGCGCGAGGACGATCTCCAGCCCGCGCCGGAACAGCGCGTGGTCGTCGACCACCAGCACCCGGATGGGCTCCCCGCCCCGCGAACCGGCCGCTTCCCCCGCAGCCGCCCCGTCCGCGTCACGACAGTCCGCGCCGCCGTCACCGCGTACCGGCCCGAAGCTGTCCGCCATCGTTCCACCCCCTGCATGTGCTCAACCGCCGGACCAACCGGACGAACACCGCCATCGGTTGACTGACCGCCATGATTCCATGCCCGCGCCACGACCCGGGGGCGTCGGACGGCCATGCGTGGCGCATACCCGTCACACAGGTGCCCCTGCGGACGCATGAGCGAACCGCAGGGGCAACGAAGGGTGGTGTCAGCCGCCGAGCGCGCCGCCGGCGCCGCCGCGCGGTTCCTCCGAGCTGGAGGCCCCGTCGGGGTTCACGTGGATGACGCCGTAGTCGTAGGCGTGACGGCGGTAGACGACGCTGGGCAGCTTGGAATCGGCGTCGACGAACAGATAGAAGTCGTGGCCGACCAGTTCCATCTCGTAGAGGGCCTGGTCGAGCGACATGGGTGCGGCCGAGTGGGTCTTCTCGCGGACGACGAGGGGGCCTTCGCCCTGCACCTCGATGGATCCGATCCGGGTGATCGGTACCCCGTTCGTCTTCTCCTCACCGACCGGCTGGCCACTGCCGTTGAGTGTTGCGGCACCCGGTACGACGTCGGCGACCTCCGCCGCCGGGATACGTCCGCTGCCGCGGCGCGTGTAGCGCTTGTCGTGCTGCTTGCGCAGCCGGGCCTCCAGCTTGTCCTGAGCCAGGTCCAGCGCCGCGTACGGGTCGGTGGCCGCAGCCTCGGCACGGATCACCGGGCCCCGCGTGCGGAGGGTGATCTCCACGCGGTCGGAACGGTCGGCCTGACGCGGGTTGTGCTCCTTGGACACCTCGACGTCCACGCTGATCACCTTGCCGTCGTACTTGGTGATCCGCTCAGGATTCAGCTTCTCGGCCACGTGCTTGCGGAACCGCTCGGGCACTTCGGTCTTACGGCCCTTGACGACGATGTCCACGCAGAACTCCGTTCCCGGACAGCTCCGCCTCATGGGGCGAAGCGCATCCCTTTCGCACCAGGCTCCGGTGAAGGCCGGAGCCACGGACTTGGCGACTTCCACCTCCTCCTCCCCCATCGGCAAGATCTACACCCCACCGACTTCGGAGTCGAGAGACCGCGATGCGTGGGGCCCAAGGCTCGCCAGTCCTTACAACCGAACATATCCCTCTATGACGGTTGTCGGCACCCGCTACCGGGACGTTCTTCCGATCCCGTCACTGATCTCTCTTACTACCTGCAACGATGGGCCTTCCCCAGCAGTTCCAAATCTATTCACAGGACTTTTGCTCTCTTCGAGTAGCCTGCCGTCGCAGCGACCACAGCGGCCCGCGCGGCACCTCCCGCCGCCCCCAGCCCCGCCGTCCGCAGCGCCCTGGCCGCCTCCGCCAGCGTGGCCCCGGTGGTCACGAGGTCGTCGACCAGGACGACGCCCGCGCCGGCCACCGCCCGCACCCCGCCCCGGCGCACCTCCAGCGCCCCCGCGAGGTTCTCCAGGCGCTGCCGGGCCCCCAGCCCCGCCTGGTCCGCCACCGCCCGCCGCAGACCCAGTACGGGGGCCACGCGCGCGGGGACCCCGGCCCGCCGCAGCCGCCCCGCCGCGGCCAGCGCGATCCTGCGCGCCGGATCGTGCCCGCGCGCCCGGACCTGCCGCCGCGCCGACGGCACGGGCACCAGGGCCAGCTCGCCCTCGCCCGGCCCGCCTCCGCCCGCCAGCACCGCCGCCGCCAGGGCATGGCCCAGCACCCCGGCCAGCGGCAGCGCCCCGCGCTCCTTGTGGGCCAGCAGCACCGCCCGCACGGGCCCCTCGTAGACGGCGGCCGCATGCACCACCGGCAGCCCCCGCGGCGCCGGCGAGGGCCGTACGCGCCCCGCCCCGGCCCCGCTCAACGCCTCCCGGCAGCGGGCGCACAGCAGCACCCGGGCGGCGCCGCAGCCCGCACAGTCGTCCGGCAGGACCAGCCCGGCCAGCTCCTGCCACCACCCCCGCATGGATCCACCCTGCCGGAGCCCGACGCCACCCGCCACCCCTGTGGACGGCCCCGGCACGCAGCCCGCAGCGGCGACCGGGCAGCCGGGTCAGCCCGGATACACCGGAGCCTGGCCGCCCGCCGCCACCGTGCGCCACTGCGCCCCCGGCGGCAGCCACACGATGCCATCGCTGGAGTGGCCGACCACGGGCTTGGGCTTCGCCTCCTCCTCGGAGACGGCCACCGCGACCTGCTCCAGCCCGGCCGCCCCGGGCAGGGTCGCCGCGACCATCGAACCGTCGGCGAGCATGTAGCGGGCCTGCACGACCCCGCGGCTCTCCCGGCCGACCACCAGCAGCCGGCCGCGGGGCGCCCAGCTCATCGCCGTCACGTCCGCCATCTGCGGCGCCGCCGAGCGGAGCTCGCGCACCGACACCGCCTCCGCGCCCGTCTTGGCGTCGGGCCGTTCGATCCGCCCCACCCACAGGGTCTTGCGGCCTCCCTCCTCCAGGAGCAGCGCGATCCGCACGCCGTCCGCGGAGGCCTTCAGCGAGGTGATCTTCCGGTCACCGAGCCCCGCCACCTGCACCTTCTCCGGGGTGCCGGTCCCGCCCGGGACCCGCCACAGCCCGGGGTGCTGCGGGTCGCGGTCCGCGACCCACAGATCGCCCGCCGCGTCCCAGCTGGGTGCGGTCAGGGTGTCCGCCGCCCTGGTCCCCTTGCTCGTGACCACCGGCACCTGCGGCATGGGGCCGACACCGGACATCGGCACCACGTACAGGCCGTGCCCGTCCTCCGAGACCACGGCCGCGCGCCTCTCGTCGTACGTCACGGCGGCCGAGCCGACCGCGAAGGGGGCGGCGGGGGTGTTCAGCGGCCCCGGCACCGGCTCGGGCTTCGGCTGCTGGTCCTCGCTCGCGACGTCGAGCTTCATGCGGACCAGCCGCTTCTCGTTGTCGACGAAGTACTGGTACTCGGGGGCCCTGGGCCGCCCCGCGATCGTGGCCGCCGTCGATTCGTTCACGGAGCACAGCGAGGACTTGCCGTCGGAGCGCAGCAGCTCGACCTGGTCGAGCCGGGAGCCCGTCAGGTCCTTGACGGAGTACAGGAGTTGGGTGGCCATCTTCTTGCACTGCGGCTGCGTGACGTTCTCCGCCTTCTCGTTGAGCGGCACGCGCAGTGTGTTCTGGCCGTCGTACGAAAGGGACTTGGTGCCCTCGCGCAGTTCCGTGCCCGTCGGGAAGCTGGACTCGACGACCGGGCCGAGCCAGTTGGACGGCCCGGAGAGCAGCGACTGCACGGTCTGCGTGGTCGGGTCCATCCGCGAGTCCGGGTCGGCGCGCTGGCGCACGTAGACGGGGTCGGCGACGAGCGCGCCGCCCGCGAAGTAGTACTTGTTGACGGGCATGTAGATGCGCTGGAAGTCGGACTCGCTGAGCACGAGGCTCTTGGGCGGGTTCGCGATCCGCCACTGCTTGTTCTCCTGGACGAGCTGGAGGACCCAGTCGTAGGTCCGACCGCCGGTCTCCGGCTGGTACGCGCTGCGCTCGTCCACGGTCGCGAGCTTCTCGCCGGTGACCTTCCAGCGGGGCCCGTCGGGGTCCTTCTCGCCGGTGACCTGCGAGCGGCCGAGGCCGGACTTGAGCACGGTGACGGTGGAGCCGGGCCTCCAGCTGTTCGAGGCGGCCTCGGTGAGGTACTTGCGGGCCGTCTCCAGCTGCGGGTCGTCGCTGGTCATGGCCTCCAGGAAGCCCTTGACGATCTCGGCCGCGCCGGCCTTGTCCGCCGGCGGCACGCCGAACACCCGCACCTGCGAATCGACGCCCTGCGAGCCCTGCACGGAGCGGATCTCCCCGTGGGTGGGCATGGAGGCGCAGCCGGCCAGCAGCAGGGCGGCCCCGCCGAGGGCGCCCGTCCGTACGATGCGCGCGCCCCTGGGCTCAGCGTCCATCGGGTCCGTCCTCCATCTCCGCATGCTCGGCAGGGGCTTCTTCGGCGGGCCGGGCCACGACGCGGGCCCCGTTCCCCGGCAGCGCGGTCGGATCGGCGGGTACGGGCACCGCCCCGGCCACCGGCGACCGGGGCGGGATCGCCGACCGGTCGCCGCCCTCGCCGGGCCTGGCCGGCGCCGCGCTGCCGGCCGCCTCGGCGGCGGCCCTGGCCCGGTTGGCCCGCGAGTCCTCGGGCTCCAGCGGGATCGGCGACCCGCGCAGCGGCTCGTCGGCGGTGCGCGGCAGGGTCAGGCGGAACTGCGAGCCGCCCCCGGGCTCGCCCCACGCCTGGAGCCAGCCGCCGTGCAGCCGGGCGTCCTCGACGGCGATGGACAGGCCGAGGCCGGTACCGCCGGTCGTGCGGGCCCGCGCCGGGTCGGCCCGCCAGAAGCGGTTGAAGACGCGGGTGGCCTCGCCGGGCTTGAGCCCGACGCCGTAGTCCCGTACGGCCACGGCGACGGCCCCGCCCGCGGACGCGAGCCGGACCACCACGTCGCGGCCCTCGCCGTGCTCGACGGCGTTGACGACGAGGTTGCGCAGCACCCGCTCCACGCGCCGGGCGTCGGCCTCGGCGATGACGGGCTGGGTGTCGCCGAGCACCCGGATGCGGGTGCCCTTGTGCTCGGCCAGCGGCTCGGCGCCGTCGATGACACGGCGTACGACGTCCCGCAGGTCGATGGGCTCTGCCTGCAGGTCGGCGGCGCCGGCGTCGAAGCGGGAGATCTCCAGCAGGTCCGCCAGCAGCGACTCGAAGCGGTCCAGCTGTCCGGCGAGCAGCTCCGCCGACCGCGCGGTGACGGGGTCGAAGTCGACGCGGGCGTCGTGGATGACGTCGGCGGCCATCCGCACCGTCGTCAGCGGGGTGCGCAGCTCGTGCGAGACGTCCGAGACGAAGCGGCGCTGCATCCGGGAGAGGTCCTCCAGCTGCTGGATCTTGAGCTGGAGGTTCTGGGCCATCTTGTTGAAGGCCTCGCCCAGGCGCGCGATGTCGTCCTCGCCGGTGACCTTCATCCGCTCCTGGAGCTGCCCTGCCGAGAGCCGTTCGGCGATCCCTGCGGCCATCCGCACCGGCGTCACGACCTGCCGTACGACGAGCCAGGCGATGCCGCTGAGCAGGACGACGACGAACAGGCCCGCGGTGGCGATCGTGCTCTTGACCAGGGTGAGGGACTCCTCCTCCTGGGTCAGCGGGAAGAGGTAGTACAGGTCGTACGGGTCGCCGTTGATGTCGGTGAGGCGCTTGCCGACGACCAGCGCGGGCTCCGGGGCCTTCTGTCCGGCCCCGCTGGTGTAGCGGATCTGCGAGAACGTCTTGAAGGTGCCGGTGCCGCGGTTGACGGCGCGCCGCAGCGACAGCGGGACGCTGACGGTCGGGTCCACGTTGCCGGAGGCCCTGGCGCCCTTGACGCCCTGGGCGCCCGGCAGCGCCTGCTCACCGGTGCCCGCGCCGAGCGCGACGACCTCGAAGGCGGTCTGGCCGCCACTGGCGAGCTGCTTGACGAGCGAGTTCATCCAGGTGCTGGCGTCCCGCCCGACCTTGCTGTCGGCGGCGTCGGTCCCGTCCACGGTCGCGGGGGCGTTGGCCTTCTCCTGTGCGACCGCGAAGCCTCCGGCGGCCTGGCTCTGCGCCGCCTCCTCCTTCGCGTCGAGGAGGCCCTTGTTCACCTGGGCGATGACGACGAAGCCCAGCGCGAGGACCACCGAGAGCGAGATCAGCAGGGTGGCGGCGACCACCCGCAGCTGGATGTTGCGCCGCCACAGCCGGACAGCCGGGAGCAGCGGCCGGCGTACGAGGCGTACGCACAGCCGCAGCAGCGGGCCGCCGGGCGCCCCGTCCTGGAGCAGCCTGCCGCCCCGCAGCGCTCCCCACCGGGAACCGCTCCGGGCCTTGCCGGACTGCACGTCAGCTCGGTCCGGCCTTGTAGCCGACACCGCGCACCGTCACGACGATCTCGGGGCGCTCGGGGTCCTTCTCGACCTTGGAGCGCAGTCGCTGCACGTGCACGTTGACCAGTCGGGTGTCCGCCGCGTGCCGGTAGCCCCAGACCTGCTCCAGCAGCACCTCACGGGTGAAGACCTGCCAGGGCTTGCGGGCGAGCGCGACCAGCAGGTCGAACTCGAGCGGGGTGAGGGCGATGGAGACGCCTTCACGCTTGACCGAGTGCCCGGCCACGTCGATGACCAGGTCACCGATGGCCAGCTGCTCGGGCGCGGGCTCCTCCGAACGGCGCAGGCGGGCCCGGATGCGGGCCACCAGCTCCTTCGGCTTGAACGGCTTGACGATGTAGTCGTCGGCCCCGGACTCCAGGCCCACGACCACGTCCACCGTGTCGCTCTTGGCGGTGAGCATGACGATCGGCACGCCGGACTCCGCCCGGATCAGGCGGCAGACCTCTATGCCGTCCCGACCCGGAAGCATGAGGTCGAGCAGCACCAGGTCCGGCTTCGCCTCCCGGAAGGCAGCAAGTGCCTTGTCACCGTCCGCTACGAACGACGGCTCAAAACCTTCTCCACGCAGCACAATGCCGAGCATCTCGGCCAGCGCGGTGTCGTCGTCGACGACAAGGACGCGTCCCTTCATGGTTGACATCATCCCATTAGCTAATCGTTACCCGGCGGTGAGCTGTCCCACAGCCAAAAGGGCTGGAAATCGCCCCTCGGACCTGCGTGGAGATCAGGTCGACCAGTCTGCCCCGGATCCGGGTGACAATTGAAGGTACGGGCTGCCGGAGATCCGGGGGGACGGCCGGTCCGTTCGTGGACCCCACATGGCACGATGGCAGCCGACCAGCGCCCCCGCCACAGCAGGTGCACGTGAAGGAGCGACGATGAACGACTCTCCGGGCTGGGCCACGCCCGGGTCCTCCGACGGCGAGCGCCCGGGGGCCCCGTCAGCCGGGCAGCCGCAGCCTCCCGCACAGCCCGCCGACGCACCGAAGTGGTCCGCCGAGCAGCCCCCGCCGGGCCAGTGGCAGAGCCCGGCCCCCGGCCAGAACCCCCCGCCGGGCCAGTGGCAGAGCCCGGCCCCCGGCCAGAACCCGCCGCCCGCCCAGCAGGGCGGCGGCTGGGGCGGATATCCCCCTCAGCCGCCCCCGTACGGCGGCCAGTACGGCTACCCGGGCGGCCCCGGCCAGTGGGGCCAGCCCCCCGCCGCCAAGCCCGGAGTCATCCCCCTGCGCCCTCTGGGCCTCGGTGAGATCCTCGACGGCGCGGTCGCCACCATGCGCGCCCACTGGCGCTCGGTCCTGCCGATCACCCTGGTCGTGGCCACCGTGGTCCAGGTGCTGAGCCTGCTCCTGCAGAAGTTCATGATGGACAACCTGGCCCTCTCCCTGGACCGGGGCCGGGTGACGCCCGAGGACGTGCTCAGCACCATGGGCAGCAATCTCCCGGTGAGCGCCGCCGTGCAGCTCCTCGACTTCGCCGGGGGGATCGTGGTCACCGCGATGCTCACGATGATCTTCAGCCGGGCGGTGCTCGGCCAGGACTCCTCGATCTCCGAGGCCTGGCGCGACGCCCGCCCGCAGGTACTGCGCCTGATCGGCCTCACCCTGCTGCTGGGCGTGGGCGCCGTCGTCCTCGGCGCGGTGCTCATCGTGCCCGTCGCCCTCGCCGAGAACGTCGGCCTGATCGTCCTCGCCGCCTTCGTCTGGCTCGGGCTGTTCCTCTGGCTGGGGATCAAGTTCAGCCTGGCCTCGTCCGCCCTGATGCTGGAGCGGGGAACGGTCTTCAAGGCCCTCGCCCGCTCCTCCAAGCTCGTCAGCGGCGCCTGGTGGCGGATCTTCGGCATCACCCTCCTGACCATGATCATCACCGGCATCTTCGCGGCGATCATCATCCTTCCCCTGCAGATGCTCGGCTTCTCCCTCTTCGGCGACGGCCTGTCCGCCATGCAGGACCCCCTCGCCCAGATGGCCTGGGGGCCGCTGGTCCTCACCGCCATCGGCGCGATCGTCGCGCAGGCCGTCGTCCTGCCGATCCAGTCCGGCGTCACCGTCCTCCTCTACGTCGACCAGCGCATCCGCCGCGAAGGCCTCGACCTGGAGCTCGCCCGCGCGGCGGGTGTAGAGAACTACGGAGGCTGACCCGCAGATGATGAGCACGGGGGGCCTCATCACCGCCGCGGCGACCGCGGCCACACCACCGGTGACGACACCGCGCGACCCCGCCCGTGAGGCGGCCGAACGCGAACTGTCCAAGCCGCTCTACCACCAGAACGACCCGAGCCTGTTCGACCGCGCCCTGCGCAAGTTCTTCGAATGGGTCGACGACCTGCTCGCCTCCGCCTCCGGGGCCTCCCCCGGCGGCGGCTTCGGGCTGCTCGCCATCACCGTCCTGGTCCTCCTGGCCGTCGGCGCCCTGTGGTGGCGCCTGGGCACCCCCCGCCGCACCGCCACCTCCACCAGCGCCCTCTTCGACGACGGCATCCGCAGCGCCGCCGACCACCGCTCGGCCGCCGAGGCCCACGCCGCCGCCGGCCGCTGGACCGAAGCCGTCCAGGAACGCATGCGCGCCGTCGTCCGCTCCCTGGAGGAACGCACCCTCCTCGAACCCCGCCCGGGCCGCACCGCCGACGAAGCCGCCGCCGAAGCCGCCGCATCCCTCCCGGACCACACCGCCGAGCTCCGCGCGGCCGCCCGCGTCTTCGACGACGTCACCTACGGCGGCCGCACCGCCGACGCCGACACCTACGCCCGCCTGCGCGCCCTCGACACCACCCTGACCCGCACCAAGCCCCTCCTGACGGGACCCGCCGCATGACCCCGCCCAACGAGCCCCCGGCCGAGGTCAACGCAACCCCCGGTCCCGCCGGGAGCGGGAACGCCCCGGCGCCCGGGGCGGCGGCGCCCCGGCCCGCTCCCACCGGGAAGCACACCCCCGGCGGGCCGGCCCCCGCACCCACCGGCCCCGCCGGATCCCCGCCCAGCCCGCCGCAGACCCCCGGCGGCCCGCAGGCCGCCCGCCCCCCACGCCGGAGCCGAGCGCAGCGGATCCGCACCGGCTTGATCCTCCTCGGCGTGCTCGCCGCGGGCGTCACCGTGCTCGCCGCCCTGAACTCCGGCACCCGCCACGGCCTCCTCGACCCCCGCTCCCCCGACCCCTACGGCAGCCGAGCCGTCTCCGAGCTGCTCAAGGAGCGCGGGGTCACCACACGCGTCGTCACCACCGCCCGGGAGGCCACCGCCGCGGCCGGCCCCCGCACCACCCTGCTGGTCACCGAACCCGACCGGCTCGGCGCCACCCAGCGCCGCCGGCTCCACCAGGCCGCCGACCTCTCCGGCGGCCGCACCATCCTCATAGAACCCACCAGCCACTCCCTCACCGAGCTCGCACCCGGCGTCCACACCAAGGGCGACGCCGGCGCGAAGAACCTCGACCCCTCCTGCGCCTTCCCCGCCGCCGCCACCGCCGGCCGGGCCGCCCTCGGCGACGGCCTGCGCTACACCACCGCCGCGGCCGGGGCCACCGCCTGCTATCCCTCCGGCGGCCACCCCACCCTCCTCGTGCTCCCCACGGGCACCAAAGGCGGCGACACCGTCGTCCTCGGCTCCGCCGGCGTCCTCCTCAACCAGAGCCTCGCCGAGGAAGGCAACGCCTCCCTCGCCCTCCAGCTCCTCGGCTCCCGCCCGGACCTCGTCTGGTACATGCCGACCCTGGAGGACTCCGACGCCGACAGCCGCGCCGCCGGCGAACGCCCGGACTTCCTCGACCTCATCCCCGCCGGCTGGTCCTGGGCCCTGCTCCAGCTCTTCCTGGCCGCCGCGATCGCCGCCCTCTGGCGCGCCCGCCGGCTCGGCCCCCTCGTCACCGAGAAGCTCCCCGTCGCCATCCGCGCCTCCGAGGCCACCGAGGGCCGCGCCCGCCTGTACCGGAAGGCCCGCGCCCGCGACCGCGCCGCCACCGTGCTCCGCGCCGCCGCCCGCGAGCGCCTCGCGGCCCTCACCGGCGTCGCGCACACCCAGGCCCACGACCCCGCCGCCCTCGCCCCGGCGGTCTCCGCCCGGCTCCCCGGCGCCACCCACGACGTGACCGGCCTGCTCTTCGGCCCCGCACCCTCCGACGACGCGGCACTCGTCGCGCTCGCCGACCACCTCGACGCCCTCGAAAGAGAGGTCCGTACGTCATGACGTACCCGGCCACCGAGTCCACGGCCCCGGCCCCGGCCTCGACCGCTGACAGCGCCCGCGCTTCCCTCGAAGCCCTCCGCACCGAGATCGGCAAGGCCGTCGTCGGGCAGGACCCGGCCGTGACGGGTCTCGTCGTCGCCCTCCTGTGCCGCGGCCACGTCCTCCTCGAAGGCGTCCCCGGCGTCGCCAAGACCCTCCTCGTGCGGGCCCTCGCCGCCTCCCTCGAACTCGACACCAAGCGCGTCCAGTTCACCCCCGACCTGATGCCGAGCGATGTCACCGGCTCCCTCGTCTACGACGCCCGGACCGCCGAGTTCTCCTTCCAGAACGGCCCGGTCTTCACCAACCTCCTCCTCGCGGACGAGATCAACCGCACGCCCCCCAAGACCCAGTCCTCCCTCCTCGAAGCCATGGAGGAACGCCAGGTCACGGTCGACGGCACCCCGCGCCCCCTTCCCGAGCCCTTCCTCGTCGCCGCGACCATGAACCCGGTCGAGTACGAGGGCACGTACCCCCTCCCGGAAGCCCAGCTCGACCGCTTCCTCCTCAAACTCACCGTCCCCCTGCCCTCCCGCCAGGACGAGATCGGCGTACTGACCCGGCACGCCGCCGGCTTCAACCCCCGCGACCTGCACGCCGCGGGCGTCCGCCCCGTCGCGGGACCCGCGGAACTCGAAGCCGCCCGCGAGGCCGTCACCCACGTCACCGTCTCCCCGGAGATCGCCGGGTACGTCGTCGACATCTGCCGCGCCACCCGCGAATCGCCGTCCCTCACCCTCGGCGTCTCCCCCCGCGGCGCGACCGCCCTGCTCGCCACCGCCCGCGCCTGGGCCTGGCTCACCGGGCGCGACTACGTCACCCCCGACGACGTGAAGGCCCTCGCCCTCCCCACCCTGCGCCACCGCGTCCAGCTGCGCCCGGAAGCGGAGATGGAAGGCGTCACCGCGGACTCGGTCATCACCGCGATCCTCTCCCACGTCCCCGTTCCGCGCTGATGGCGGCCCTCACCGGACGCGCCGCCCTGCTGGCGGCCCTCGGCAGCATCCCCGTCGGCATCCTCGAACCGAGCTGGACGGGGATGCTCGCGGTCAACGCCCCGCTCGCGCTGGCCTGCGCGGTCGACTACGCCCTCGCGGCGTCCGTCCGCCCGCTCCTCCTCACCCGTTCGGGCGACACCTCGGTCCGCCTGGGCGAGACCGCGGACGTCCACCTCACCCTCACCAACCCGGGCAGCCGCACGCTCCGCGCCCGCGTCCGCGACGCGTGGCCCCCCAGCAGCTGGCTCCCGGGCACGGAAGGCCCCGCCTCCCGACACGCCCTGACCGTCCCCCCGGGGGAACGCCGCAGGCTCACCACCCGCCTGCGGCCCACCCGCCGCGGCGACCGCCAGGCCGACCGCGTCACGGTCCGCTCGTACGGTCCCCTTGGCCTGCTCGCCCGTCAGGGCTCCCAGCACGTCCCCTGGACCGTCCGCGTCCTGCCGCCCTTCACCAGCCGCAAGCACCTCCCCTCGCGTCTCGCCCGACTGCGGGAACTCGACGGCCGCACCAGCGTCCTGACACGCGGTGAGGGCACCGAGTTCGACAGCCTGCGCGACTACGTCCCCGGCGACGACACCCGCTCCATCGACTGGCGCGCCACCGCCCGCCAGAACAAGGTGGCCGTCCGCACCTGGCGCCCCGAACGCGACCGGCACATCCTGATCTGCCTGGACACCGGCCGCACCTCGGCGGGCCGCGTCGGCGACGCCCCCCGCCTCGACTCCGCCATGGACGCGGCCCTGCTCCTCGCCGCCCTGGCCACCCGCGCCGGCGACCGCGTGGACCTCCTGGCCCACGACCGCCGCCCCCGCGCCCAGGTCCAGGGCCGGGCGGCCGCCGACGTCCTGCCGTCCTTCGTCAACGCGATGGCCACCCTCGAACCGGAACTGGTCGAGACGGACTCCCGCACCATGGTCTCCACCATCCTGCGCAGCGCCCCGCGCCGCTCCCTGGTGGTGCTCCTGACGAGCCTGGACGCCGCCCCGGTGGAAGAGGGCCTGCTACCTGTCCTCCCCCAGCTCACGGCCCGCCACACGGTCCTGCTGGCCTCGGTCGCCGACCCCCATGTCGCCGCCATGACCGCGTCCCGCGGCGACGCCGACGCGGTCTACGAGGCCGCGGCCGGCACCCAGTCCCAGTCCCAGCGCCGCCGCACCGCGGACCAGCTCACCCGCCACGGGGTCCACGTGGTCGACGCCACCCCGGACACCCTGGCCCCCGCCCTGGCCGACGCCTACCTGTCCCTCAAGGCCGCGGGCCGCCTCTAGAAGTCCCCGACCTGGCTACGCTGGCAGGGCACCTACCAGGAGGACACATGGCCGACTTCACCCCTGAGCAGATGCGCCGCCTGCATGACTTCGCAGAGCAGCTCGCGGAGCTGGCCGAGCACCATGAAGACCAGTGGAAGGTGCAGACGAACGACGGTCAGATCTTCCTCACGATGATGAGCCCGACGGCTCCTCACGGGCTCAACGTGGTGCGGTTGCGCCGCCAGATCGAGGCACAGACCCCGGAGGTCATGGCCCTCAACGACACGAACATGGGCGATCCCGAAACCGGCCTGACCAAGGTCCCCGATCTCATGGTCATCGCCGAAGAGGACACGGACGACAGCGCGAAGGTCGTCAACTCCCGCGACGTCCTGCTGGTGGTGGAGGTCGTGTCACGCACGAACTCGCTCACCGACATCCGTGACAAGCTGCACGACTACCCGCGGATGGGCGTCCCTCTGTATGTCGTCGTCGATCCCCGCAAGGACAAGAAGACCGTCACGGTGCACAGCGACCCCACATCAGGGCCCGACGGCATCCGCTACCGCAAGACGGTCCCCTACGCCTTCGGCGACACCGTCACCGCCGGCCGCTGGACCCTCGACACGAGCAGCCTCAAAAGCTACCCCGCAGACTGGTGACCGGCCGCCGGAGCCCATCAACGTGCGAGTCGGCTCGTAAACGCAGAAAAGCCCCGCACCGAACCCTGAAGGGCTGGTGCGGGGCTTTCCCACAATGATTGTTCGGCGGCGTCCTACTCTCCCACAGGGTCCCC
>NZ_JBVJKF010000014.1:148164-208003 GCF_055585365.1 Streptomyces sp. NPDC053432 | reverse complement strand
CGGCAGTCCTTGTCTTTCCGTGGCGGGACGGCCTGTCAAGGGTCGCCGCAGGCGATCGCGCAGCGACGCGACGACGAAGGAGGAGCGCCCTTGACAGGGCGGCCCGACGCGGAAGGACTATGGGACTGACGGGAAATCCCCAACCCTTCCTCGCTCCCGACCGGCCGGGGCACCGCCGAACCCGCCTCCCCACCCCCGGTCCCCCCTCGGCAAGGCCGGGCGTGACCGCCGCCCAGAGCCCGGCCCGAACCCTCACCCCCCCTCCCGCGACGCCGCCCACCCCGCCTCACCACCCCCACCCCCACCCCCACACCCGACCCCAGGGGTCGGCCCGCCCTACCCCGCCACCGCCACCGGCGTGATCGTCGTCTCCGCCGGGCCCCTGGCGTCGGCTTCGCGTTGGCGTTCCGCGCTGTCGCTGATGCGGAGGAGGAGGGCGATCATGATCCAGTTGGCCAGCAGGGACGAGCCGCCCTTCGCCAGGAAGGGGAGGGCCTTGCCCGTGAGGGGGATCAGGCCCGTGACGCCGCCCGCCACCACGAAGACCTGGAGGGCCAGCGCCGAGGCCAGGCCCACCGCGAGGAGCTTGCCGAACGGGTCGCGGGCGCCGAGGGCCATCCGCAGGCCGCGTTGTACGAGGAGTGCGTAGAGGAGCAGTACGGCCATGACTCCGGCCAGGCCGAGCTCCTCGCCGACCGTGGTGAGGATGAAGTCGCTGCGGCCGGCGAAGCCGATGAGGTCCGGGTGGCCCATGCCGAGCCCCGTGCCGGTGATGCCGCCCGTGCCGAAGCTGAAGAGGGCCTGCGCCGACTGGTCCGAGGTGACACCGGGCGGGCGCACCTCCCAGTAGTACGACAGCGGGTTGAGCCATGCCGCCACGCGGGCCTTCACATGCGGTTCGGTCGAGCCGACGACGAAGGCGCCCGCGGCCGCCATGAGCAGGCCGCAGACGATCCAGCTGGTGCGCTCCGTCGCCACGTAGAGCATCACCACGAAGACCCCGAAGAAGATCAGCGAGGTGCCCAGGTCGCGCTCGAAGACCAGGACCAGCATCGAGATGATCCACACCGTGATGATCGGGCCGAGCTGCCGCATGGGCGGCAGGCGGACGCCGAGGAACTTGCGGCCCGTCAGGGCCAGCGAGTCGCGGTGGATGACCAGGTAGCCGGCGAAGAAGACCGCGATCATGATCTTCACGAACTCGCCCGGCTGGAGCGAGAAGCCGAAGAGTTTGATCCAGCGCTTGGCGCCGTAGGTGTCGGCGCCGAAGAACGCCGGTGCGATCAGCAGCACCAGTGAGACGGCCATCGTGATGTAGATGAAGCGCTGCAGCAGGCGGTGGTCGCGCAGCAGGGCGAGGACCAGGAGGCAGGCGGCGACGCCCACCACCGTCCAGAGGAGCTGCCCGGGCGCGTTCGCGTCCGATTTCCACCGGTCGATGTACCCCTGGTCGAGACGGTGCAGCAGGACCAGGCCGAGCCCGGTGAGCAGCATGGCGAGCGGGAGGATCAGCGGATCCGCGTAGGCCGCGAACCGGCGCACGCCCAGGTGCCCCACCAGGGACAGCAGGGTCAGGCTGATCGTGAAGCCCGCCAGGTTGGGCGGCAGCTCGTCGTTCATGGCGAGGCCGGCGGCGGCATGGCCGAAGACCGCCGTGGCGACGACGAAGAACAGGAGCAGTGCCTCGGTGCGGCGCCGGGCGCCGGCCGAGGTCAGGGGTTTCAGCCCGCGCACGGGATGCCGCCGACGTCCTTCGGGGCGGGGGAGGGCGGCGGGGGTGACGCCTCACCGGAATCGTTCGGTCCGATCTGAGCCGCATTGAGGCGCTTTATCTTCATGTCGTCTATGACGTTTATGTCCTCCCGGTGGTTCCTCGGCCCCCGAAGCCCCCACCGCGCCGGGACAGGGCCGCCGCTGCCGCTCGGGCCGGGTGGACCAGAGCCAGCGCGCCGGCGGTGGCCGGGCCGAGCCAGACCAGGAGGGTGCGCCGTACGGCCGTATCCGCGCCCGGGCCGCTGACGGCCGCCGGTACCGGGCCGGCCGGCGGGGCCTCGAACGCGGTGTCGACCTCGACCGCCGTGAGGGTGAACGAGCCGTCGGCCGCCGTGAAGCTCCCCGTGCAGGTCAGAGCCCGCTCGCCCGCCTGGTACGGGGCCTCCCGGCAGCGTTCCGCGCGGAACGTGCCCGCCACCCCCGTCAGCTGGATCGCCAGCCGTGGCGCGGCGCTCGACAGGAGGTAGAACCCGGCCGCCAGACAGACGGCGACCGGGATCGCCCGCCGCCACCGCCCCGCAGGCGCCCCGCCCGGACCCGGTCTGGTCATGGTGCGAGCGTAATGATCCCGAACGTGCGTACGCTCGCGTTTCAGGGCTTCGCGGGCCGGATCGCGCAACGCCGTACGGCCAGAATTGGCACTCCGCTTGACCGAGTGCTAATCGCCGGAATAGTCTCGCACCTGGCACTCGCCCCGGGTGAGTGCCAACACAGCGACAGGCAGATCCGGCACCCGCGACGACGGATCGACCTGGTCGCCACCTCAGACAGTTAACCCCGGATCTCCGAAGGGGGAGGTCGGATCGTGACGACCGCCAGCTCCAAGGTTGCCATCAAGCCGCTTGAGGACCGCATCGTGGTCCAGCCGCTCGACGCCGAGCAGACCACGGCCTCCGGCCTGGTCATCCCGGACACCGCGAAGGAGAAGCCCCAGGAGGGCGTTGTCCTCGCCGTGGGCCCGGGTCGCTTCGAGGACGGCCAGCGTCTCCCGCTGGACGTCAACGTCGGCGACATCGTGCTGTACAGCAAGTACGGCGGCACCGAAGTGAAGTACAGCGGCGAGGAGTACCTCGTCCTCTCGGCCCGCGACGTGCTCGCGATCGTCGAGAAGTAATTCGCTTCTCCAGTACTGCTTTGAGCTGCGCCCCTGGTCACCCCGCTGATTGCCGGGCGGCGAGGGGCGCAGTTCGTTAAACCCGAGTTTTCGAGAGGGCTGAACCGCTCCCATGGCGAAGATCCTGAAGTTCGACGAGGACGCCCGTCGCGCCCTCGAGCGCGGCGTCAACAAGCTTGCCGACACGGTCAAGGTGACGATCGGCCCCAAGGGCCGCAACGTCGTCATCGACAAGAAGTTCGGCGCGCCCACCATCACCAACGACGGTGTCACCATCGCTCGTGAGGTCGAGCTGGACGACCCGTACGAGAACCTGGGCGCCCAGCTCGTGAAGGAGGTGGCGACCAAGACCAACGACATCGCGGGTGACGGCACCACCACCGCCACCGTGCTGGCCCAGGCGCTGGTCCGCGAGGGCCTGCGCAACGTCGCCGCCGGCGCTTCCCCGGCCGCCCTGAAGAAGGGCATCGACGCCGCGGTCAAGGCCGTGTCCGAGGAGCTCCTCGCGACCGCCCGCCCGATCGAGGACAAGTCCGACATCGCCGCCGTGGCCGCGCTCTCCGCGCAGGACCAGCAGGTCGGCGAGCTCATCGCCGAGGCGATGGACAAGGTCGGCAAGGACGGTGTCATCACCGTCGAGGAGTCCAACACCTTCGGCCTGGAGCTGGAGTTCACCGAGGGCATGGCCTTCGACAAGGGCTACCTCTCGCCGTACATGGTCTCCGACCAGGAGCGTATGGAGGCCGTCCTCGACGACCCGTACATCCTGATCAACCAGGGCAAGATCTCGTCCATCCAGGACCTGCTGCCGCTGCTGGAGAAGGTCATCCAGGCGGGTGGCTCCAAGCCGCTGCTGATCATCGCCGAGGACGTCGAGGGCGAGGCGCTCTCCACCCTCGTCGTCAACAAGATCCGTGGCACCTTCAACGCCGTGGCCGTCAAGGCCCCCGGCTTCGGTGACCGCCGCAAGGCGATGCTCCAGGACATGGCCACCCTCACCGGTGCCACCGTCATCGCCGAGGAGGTCGGCCTCAAGCTCGACCAGGCCGGTCTGGACGTGCTGGGCTCCGCCCGCCGCGTGACCATCTCCAAGGACGACACCACCATCGTCGACGGTGCCGGCTCCTCCGACGAGGTCCTCGGCCGCGTCAACCAGATCAAGGCCGAGATCGAGTCCACCGACTCGGACTGGGACCGCGAGAAGCTGCAGGAGCGCCTGGCGAAGCTCGCCGGCGGCGTCTGCGTCATCAAGGTCGGCGCCGCCACCGAGGTGGAGCTCAAGGAGAAGAAGCACCGCCTCGAGGACGCCATCTCGGCGACCCGCGCCGCGGTCGAGGAGGGCATCGTCTCCGGCGGTGGCTCCGCGCTCGTCCACGCCGTGAAGGTGCTGGAGGACAACCTGGGCCTGTCCGGCGACGAGGGCACGGGTGTCGCGGTCGTCCGCCGCGCCGCCGTCGAGCCGCTGCGCTGGATCGCCGAGAACGCCGGTCTCGAGGGTTACGTCATCACCTCGAAGGTCGCCGAGCTCGACAAGGGCCAGGGCTTCAACGCCGCTTCCGGCGAGTACGGCGACCTGGTCAAGGCCGGCGTCATCGACCCGGTCAAGGTCACCCGCTCCGCGCTGGAGAACGCCGCTTCCATCGCCTCCCTGCTGCTCACGACCGAGACCCTGGTCGTCGAGAAGCCGGCGGAGGAAGAGGCCGAGGCCGGTCACGGCCACGGTCACGGCCACAGCCACTGAGGCTGAACGGCTCAGGGCCTGAAGGCAAGAAGGCCTGACCGCCTGAACGGACGGGGCCCCTGCCGCACGCGCGTGCGGCAGGGGCCCCGTCCGTTCGCGGTCGGCCCGCGTGTCACTCCATGACTCCCAGCTGCCGCATCAGGGACATGGCGTCGTAGTGCCACCAGCCTTCCTTGATCATGCCGTCCTCGCAGCGGAAGGTGGTGGTGCCGTCCATGGAACAGGTCTTGCCGGTGTTGGCGATGCCCATGAAGTCGGCCTTCTGCGTGCCCGTCCACGTCCACACCGTGGTGACGCAGTCGTCCTGGGCGAGCTGCGCCTTCTTGGTGAACGTGAAGTCGAAGGCGTTCCGCCACCCCGTCACGTCCTCGCGGATCGCGTCGCGGCCGACGCTCGGCTCCATGCCCTTCATGACGTCGTGGTCCATGTAGTCCTCGGCGAAGATCTCGTCGATCGCGCCCATGTCGCCCTTCACCGCGATGTCCTCGAACATCCGGTTCACCATCATGGTGTTGAGGTGCTCGTCGCGGACGACGTCGAGGTTGGTGAAGGTCGGCATGCCGTCGCAGAGGGCCACCATCTCCTGGAACATCCGGTCCGTCTCCGGCAGGCCCGAGTTCTTCATGGCCTCTTCGTACGAGGGGAACTCGACCAGCTCGACGTAGTGGTTCTCGGACTCGCGGTCCTTGCCCATGATGCTGTGGGTCACCGTGCGCTTCCCCTGGCTCTGCGCGACGTACTTGTCGAGGAGGGCGTTCAGGGCCTCGGGCTGCTTGGTCTCGTAATCGACTATCTGTACGAATGTCATGGCGGTCTCCCGGGCTGGAAGGGGCACATTCAGTTTAGGGAGGATTCACCCGTTCGGCCCGCTTTGTCATTGGGGCCCGTACTTACGTCCCGTACGGGAGGACACCCCGCCGAGCAGCCCGCGCGGGGTCAGTTTCACCACGCCCATCAGCGCCTTGTAGCGGGGGTCCGGAATCGAGACCGTCTTGCCGCGCGCCAGGTCGGCCAGGGCCGCAGCCACCAGCTTGTCGGCGTCGAGCCACATCCAGCCGGGGATGTTGTCGGTGCCCATGCCGGCCCGCTGGTGGAACTCGGTACGGACGAATCCCGGGCACAGCGCCATCAGCCGCACCCCGGAGCCCGCCAGGTCCTTCGCCGCGCCCTGGGTGAACTGCACGACCCACGCCTTGCTCGCCCCGTACGTGCCGCGCGGCACGAACGCGGCGACCGACGCCACGTTGATCACGCCGCCGCGGCCGCGCGAGCGCATCGACTCGGTGGCCGCCGACGTCAGCCGCAGCACCGCCTCGATGTGCACCTTCAGCATCGTCAGCTCGTCGGCCATGGAGACCTCGAGGTAGCGGCCCTTGTTGCCGAAGCCCGCGTTGTTGACCAGGAGGTCCACCGGGTGCAGGCGGTCGGCCAGCCGCTCCTCGACGGCCTTGATGCCCTCCTCCGTGGAGAGGTCGGCCGTGAGCACCTCGGCCTCGATGCCGTGCCGGTCGTGGAGCTCGGTGGCCTGTTCGCCGAGCCGCTTGGTGTCGCGCGCGACCAGCACCAGGTTGTGCCCCTGGGCGGCGAGCCGCCTGGCGAAGGCGGCGCCGATGCCCGCCGTGGATCCCGTAATCAACGCAGTCGTCATAGGCGCAACCTAGCGGCCCCGGGTGACGGTGCTACCGCGCCCCGATCGACGGGCCGTACTTCTCGATGTACTCGCGTACCTCCTGGTGGGCCCCGGGCTCCATCGCGTCGCCAGCCGCCAGGGTGCGCGGCATCAGCTTCCGCTCGGTGGTGAAGGCGCGGAACCAGAGCGAGACCGTCACGTCGTGGTCGGGGCGGTGGATGATCTCGACCGGGTCGCCGGGGGAGACGTGGCCCTCCTCGATCACCCGCAGGTACGCGCCCGGCCGCGCCCCCTGGGTGAAGCGCCTGACCCAGGCGCGCTCGCCGAGGGCCCCCTGGAAGGTCCGGCACGGGATGCGGGCCGAGGCCACTTCGAGCACCAGGTCCGGGCCGACCCGCCAGCGGTCGCCGAGCAGCGCGCCGTTCAGGTCGATGCCGGAGGTGGTGAAGTTCTCGCCGAAGATCCCGTCGGGCAGCTCACGGCCCAGTTCGGCCTCCCACAGGTCCAGGTCCTCGCGGGCGTACGCGTACACGGCCTGGTGGTCGCCGCCGTGGTGGCGCCGGTCGCAGACGGCGTCGCCCTCCAGGCCGCTCCCGTGGCCGGTGGCCTTCGGGCCGGGGGCGAAGACGCGGACCGGGCCGGGGACCGGGCGCTTGCCGTGGCCCGTCACCCCGCTCTCCGCGTCGGTGTAGTCGACGGCCGTGGCGCGGCCGAGGTTCACGGAGACGAGATGCATCGGGCCCATGCGGACAACCTAGCGGCGCCCCGCCCAAAGCGTCACTGAGATATTCGCGCTGCGGTCAAAGTAGGGCTTATGCTCGAAGGGTGATCGAGGCACGTCATCTCCGGATCCTGCGCGCTGTCGCCGGGACCGGTTCCTTCTCCGCCGCCGCCCGCGAACTGGGCTGCACCCAGCCGGCCGTGTCCCAGCAGATGAAGGCGCTGGAGCAGTCGGCCGGCACCCCGCTGCTCGTCCGCACCGGCCGCGAGATGCGGCTGACCCAGGCGGGTGAGGCCCTGGTCCGGCATGCCGCCGGGATCCTGGCCGGGCTGACGGCGGCCGAGGAGGAGGTCGCGGCCATCGCCGGGCTGCGCGCGGGGCGGGTCCGCCTCGTCTCCTTCCCCAGCGGCAGCTCGACCCTGGTGCCGACCGCGCTCGCCGCGATGCGCGCCGAGCACCCGGGCACCCGTATCTCCCTGGTCGAGGCCGAGCCCCCGCGCTCGGTGGAGATGCTGCGCGAGGGCGACTGCGACCTGGCGCTGGCGTTCCGGTACGGCGGGCCGGAACGATCGGCCGCCGAGTGGGAGGACCTGGTGGTGCGGCCGCTGCTGACCGACCGGCTCGTGGGGCTGGTTCCCGGGGGGCACCGGCTGGCGGGGGCCGAGCGGGTGGGCATGGCGGAGCTGGCCGACGAGCCCTGGATCGCGGGCTGCCCGCGCTGCCGCCGCCATCTGGTCGAGGTGTGCGAGGACGCGGGCTTCACCCCGCGCATCGACTTCGCCACCGACGACTATCCGGCGGTGGTCGGCCTGGTGGGCGCCGGGCTGGGGGTCGCGGTGCTGCCGGAGCTCGCGGTGGAGTCCGTACGGGCCAAGGGGGTGAGCACCCTGGCCGTGGAGCCTGCCGTGGAGCGGGAGGTCGTGGCGCTGACCCTGCCCGACCTGGCGAGGGTGCCGGCGGTGGCCGCGACCCTGGCCGAGCTGGAGCGGGCCGCGGCGCGCTGACCGTACGCCCGCGCCGGCCGTGGGCACACGGTGTCGTGCGTACGGCCGAACGCGTGGCGGACGGGTGGATCGTAGGGACTCGGGCGATTCGGCGAAACGTTCCTTCTGGCGTTTCGTCTCGTGTGCCGTCAGTGCGGCGTGATCGGTGCGATCGCACTCGACGCGGGGATCAGGCGGTGCCTGGCCCGCCCCATCAGTTCCTCGCGTTCGTCTTCGGTGAGGCCGCCCCACACCCCGTAGGGCTCGCGGACAGCGAGTGCGTGCGCGGCGCATTCCGAACGCACCGGGCATCTCATGCAGACCTCTTTAGCCGAGGCCTCGCGCGCGCTCCTCGCCGCGCCCCGCTCACCTTCCGGGTGGAAGAAGAGGGAGCTGTCGACCCCGCGGCAGGCGGCGAGCAGCTGCCAGTCCCAGAGGTCGGCGTTCGGTCCGGGGAGGCGGGAGAAATCTGCCATTGGTAGTCCTCTTGGTGCCGGTACTGAGGCGGATACGGTCCATGTCTCCAAGGGTCTCCACACCTACTGTCGGAGTAGATGTAAATATGACTCATTGGGAATCTAGCCTCAGACATGTGCCAAACGGAAGGAAAGCCGCCAAATAGGGCATAGCTCCAGATGGAGGACGCGTGACGTGTGGCGTCCGTGTCGTGATCGGTTCCTCACGTAGAGTGCCGAAGGTGTCCGTCCGACCCGTAACTCTTTCGAGTGACCATCGTTGAGAGTGCGAAGGCGGTTGAACCAATGAGTTCCCGGACAGGTGTCCGAGAGCATCGACCGCACAGGTGACGATACGTACCAGCCTGGAGGCTCAAGGTGACGCGCATCAGCAGCTGCGGAGGGCGGTCATGACTTCCGTCCTCGTCTGCGACGACTCCCCGCTTGCCCGAGAGGCGCTCCGTCGCGCGGTTGCCACCGTGCCCGGCGTCGAGCGTGTGACGACGGCAGCCAACGGCGAGGAAGTCCTCCGCCGCTGGGGTGCCGACCGCTCCGACCTGATTCTGATGGATGTACGGATGCCCGGGCTCGGCGGTGTGGAGACGGTCCGCCGCCTGCTCTCTGCCGACCCCGGGGCCCGCATCATCATGCTGACCGTCGCGGAGGACCTGGACGGCGTGGCCCTCGCGGTGGCCGCCGGTGCCCGCGGCTACCTGCACAAGGACGCCTCGCGCGCCGAACTGCGGGCCACGGTCACCCAGGCGCTCGCCGACCCCACCTGGCGACTGGCCCCGCGCCGGCTCCGCTCGGCCGAGATGGGCGCCGCGCCCACGCTCACCGCGCGCGAGATCCAGGTACTGGAGGGCATGAGCCACGGCCGCTCCAACGCGGAGATCGGGCGCGAGCTCTTCCTCTCCGAGGACACGGTCAAGACGCACGCCCGCCGGCTCTTCAAGAAGCTCGGCGCCTCGGACCGTGCGCACGCGGTCGCGCTCGGCTTCCGCTGGGGTCTCGTGCGCTGACCCCGCCCGGCCATGGTGAGCCCCGCCGTACCCGGTGCGCACCCGGGGATTGGCGGGGCACAATCCGGGGGACGTGTCGCTTCGTGCGCGATGCCGCATCCTTGAGGGTGTGCCGCATTCTTGGAAATGTGGGGTTCCCGTCCTCGGGGACCATTCGGCCGAGCGGGAGGGGAGGGCGCAAGCATGAGTTCAGGCGCACCCGCTCATAACGCTTCGACGCATGAAACGGGCCGCGGTGCCACGGATCCGTCGGCGCCGATGCACCATGGATTGATGCGCGAAGACGAGACCCCGGGGTCACCCGCGGTCACAGGCCCCACCGGCGCCGCCAAGGGCGGCAGCGCCGGGGCCGTCAGCGCGCTCGTACGCCGGGCCGTCGACGGCGACGAGCAGGCCACGCACGACCTGCTCGCCTTCGTGCACCCGCTCGCCATCCGCTACTGCCGCACCCGGCTGTCCCGGCTCCCGGGCGACGCCCGCCACTTCGTCGAGGACCTGGCGCAGGAGGTCTGCGTCGCCGTCCTGATGGCCCTGCCGCGCTACCGGGACACCGGGCGGCCCTTCGAGGCGTTCGTGTTCGCCATCGCCGCGCACAAGGTGGCCGATCTGCAGCGGGCCGCCATGCGCCACCCCGGCAGCACGGCCGTCCCGTCCGACGAGATGCCGGAGCGCCCCGACGACTCGCTGGGGCCGGAGGAGCGGGCGCTGCTCAGCAGCGACGCCGCCTGGGCCAAGAAACTGCTGGCCAACCTGCCGGAGAACCAGCGCGAGCTGCTCGTACTGCGCGTGGCCGTCGGTCTGACCGCGGAGGAGACCGGGCAGATGCTCGGCATGTCCCCCGGTGCGGTGCGCGTGGCACAGCACCGCGCGCTCAGCCGGCTCCGCGCGCTCGCGGAGCAGTAAATCCCGCCGCGAAACTTGTAGCAAGCTACGAAAATAGCCGTCGATCTTCATCGTGGAATGAGACGCGGCGGGATCCCGTTAGCATGGACATCCGCGCTGAGCAAGACCATTTGGGAAGGTGTCATGACCGCCGACGGAGTGCCCGACAAATTCGCCACGCTCGGACTGACCTACGACGACGTGCTGCTGCTGCCGGGCGCGTCGGACATGTCGCCCGATGCGATCGACACCTCTTCCCTCATCTCGCGCAACGTGCGCGTCAACGTTCCGCTGCTGTCAGCGGCCATGGACAAGGTCACCGAGTCCCGGATGGCCATCGCGATGGCCCGCCAGGGCGGCGTCGGCGTCCTGCACCGCAACCTCTCCATCGCCGACCAGGCCAACCAGGTCGACCTGGTCAAGCGCTCCGAGTCCGGCATGGTCACCGACCCCATCACGGTGCACCCGGACGCGACCCTGCGCGAGGCGGACGAGCTCTGCGCGAAGTTCCGCATCTCCGGTGTCCCGGTGACCGACCCCGCGGGCAAGCTGCTGGGCATCGTCACCAACCGCGACATGGCCTTCGAGTCGGACCGCAGCCGCCAGGTGCGCGAGGTCATGACCCCGATGCCGCTGGTCACGGGCAAGGTCGGCATCTCCGGCGTCGACGCCATGGAGCTGCTGCGCCGCCACAAGATCGAGAAGCTGCCGCTGGTCGACGACGCGGGCATCCTCAAGGGCCTCATCACGGTCAAGGACTTCGTCAAGGCCGAGAAGTACCCGAACGCCGCCAAGGACAAGGACGGCCGGCTGCTCGTCGGCGCCGCCGTCGGCGTCGCCGGCGACGCCTACGAGCGCGCGCAGGCCCTGATCGAGGCGGGCGCCGACTTCATCGTCGTCGACACCGCCCACGGCCACTCCCGGCTGGTCGGCGACATGGTCGCGAAGATCAAGTCGAACTCCTCCGTCGACGTCATCGGCGGCAACGTCGCCACCCGCGACGGTGCGCAGGCGCTCATCGACGCCGGCTGCGACGGCATCAAGGTCGGCGTCGGCCCCGGCTCGATCTGCACCACCCGCGTCGTCGCCGGCATCGGCGTCCCGCAGGTCACCGCGATCTACGAGGCCTCGCTGGCCGCCAAGGAGGCGGGCGTCCCGGTCATCGGCGACGGCGGCCTGCAGTACTCCGGTGACATCGCGAAGGCCCTGGTCGCGGGCGCCGACACGGTGATGCTCGGCTCGCTGCTCGCGGGCTGCGAGGAGTCCCCGGGCGAGCTGCTGTTCATCAACGGCAAGCAGTTCAAGTCGTACCGCGGCATGGGCTCGCTGGGCGCGATGCAGTCCCGCGGCGACCGCAAGTCCTTCTCCAAGGACCGCTACTTCCAGGAGGGCGTCGGCGGCGACGACAAGCTGATCCCCGAGGGCATCGAGGGCCAGGTCCCCTACCGCGGCCCGCTGTCCGCGGTGGTCCACCAGCTCGTCGGCGGCCTGCGCCAGTCGATGTTCTACGTCGGCGGCCGCACGGTCCCCGAGCTGCAGGAGCGGGGCCGGTTCGTCCGGATCACCTCGGCGGGCCTCAAGGAGAGCCACCCGCACGACATCCAGATGACGGTCGAGGCCCCCAACTACAGCCGCAAGGGCTGATCGGAACACCGCCGGAGGGGCGGGCCCGTCCGGGCCCGCCCCTCCGGTGTGCGGCGGTTGCGTCCGTCCAGCGGGCACCGGGACGCGCTGCGCCGGGGTTCGGGGATACTGGACGGGCAGACCCAGAGGAAAGGCCACCACACGTGACTGAGATCGAGATCGGGCGCGGCAAGCGCGGCCGCAGGGCGTACGCGTTCGACGACATCGCCATCGTCCCGAGCCGGCGTACCCGGGACCCGAAGGAGGTCTCGATCGCCTGGCAGATCGACGCGTACCGCTTCGAGCTCCCGTTCCTGGCCGCCCCCATGGACTCGGTCGTCTCCCCGCAGACCGCGATCCGCATCGGCGAGCTCGGCGGCCTCGGTGTGCTGAACCTCGAAGGCCTGTGGACCCGGTACGAGGACCCGCAGCCGCTGCTCGACGAGATCGCGGAGCTGGACGAGGCGACGGCCAACCGCCGCCTCCAGGAGATCTACGCCGCCCCGATCCAGGCCGACCTGATCCGCGCGCGGATCAAGGAGGTCCGTGACTCGGGCGTCGTCACCGCCGCGGCGCTCTCGCCGCAGCGCACCGCCGAGTTCTCCAAGGCCGTCGTCGACGCGGGCGTGGACATCTTCGTCATCCGCGGCACCACCGTCTCCGCCGAGCACGTCTCCGGAGCCGCCGAGCCGCTGAACCTGAAGCAGTTCATCTACGAGCTCGACGTCCCGGTCATCGTGGGCGGCTGCGCCACCTACACGGCGGCCCTGCACCTGATGCGCACCGGCGCCGCGGGCGTGCTGGTCGGCTTCGGCGGCGGCGCCGCGCACACCACGCGCAACGTGCTCGGCATCCAGGTCCCGATGGCGACCGCCGTCGCGGACGTGGCCGCGGCCCGCCGCGACTACATGGACGAGTCCGGCGGCCGCTACGTGCACGTCATCGCCGACGGCGGCGTGGGCTGGTCCGGCGACATCCCGAAGGCCGTCGCCTGCGGCGCCGACGCCGTGATGATGGGCTCCCCGCTGGCCCGCGCCACCGACGCGCCCGGCAAGGGCAACCACTGGGGCATGGAGGCCGTCCACGAGGACGTGCCGCGCGGCAAGAAGGTCGACCTCGGCACGGTCGGCACCACCGAGGAGATCCTCACCGGCCCGTCGCACACCCCGGACGGCTCGATGAACATCTTCGGCGCGCTGCGCCGCTCGATGGCCACCACCGGCTACAGCGAGCTCAAGGAGTTCCAGCGGGTCGAGGTCACGGTCGCGGACTCGCAGCACAGCCGCTGATCCGCATCCGGACACACGTCAGGCCCGGTCCCGCATCCGCGGGGCCGGGCCTGACGGCGTTCCGGGGCCGGGCCGGATCAGGCGGCCGTCTTGCGGGCGGTCTGGAAGGCCAGGACCGCACCGAGACCGAAGAACAGGAAGGACATCGGGTCGAGGTCCTCCTTCCAGGACTCCTGGATCAGGTCGAAGTGGTCCGTGAGGAGCTCCATCACGCCGGAGTTCAGCACGTCGGCGCCGATGATGGCGGTACCGAGCAGCTGGCCCGCGATGACCGCGCCGATGGCGAGGACCGCGCTGACCACCGGCAGGACCGGGTTGCTGCCACCGAGCTTGCCGGCGGCGAGGCCGATCACGGCGCCCACGCCGACGGCGGCGTAGCCGATCTCGTGCTTGGTGCCGCCGATGATCGCGCCGTAGATGCCGGCAGCGATCAGGGCCGCGACGACCGCGGCGGCGATGCCGAGGCCGATGTTGCCGGTGCGGGCCGGGGCCGGGGCGGCGGGAGCCTCGGTGTAGGAGTCGGGCGCGGGCGGCTGGAAGTTCTGGCTCATGCGGAGATCCCCCCCAGGGAATCGCGGGCACACGTGTCCTGGGGGACGTATGTGCGAGATAAAGAAGTGACGCCGCAGGCTAGCAGTCGCTCACGACATCCGTGAGGGGGATTTTCCGGGCCCTCACAGCCGGTGCGCGGCGCCCGCCGGACTGGCGCCGCGGGTGTCCAGCAGCAACTGTGCCTTCACCGCGAGGCCTTGCAGGTCGTAGGTGCGGTGGTGCTGGAGCAGGATCGTCAGGTCGGCGTTGGCGGCGGCCTCGTACAACGATTCGGCACGCGGCACCGGCTGGTCGCGCACCCGCCAGCCCGTGATGTACGGGTCGTGGTAGCTGACCAGCGCGCCCAGGTCGAGGAGGCGGCTGGCGATCTCGCGGGCCGGGGAGCCCTCCTGGTCGGCCAGGTCGGGTTTGTAAGTGACCCCCAGGAGCAGCACGCGGGCGCCGCGCGCGGACTTGCCGTGCTCGTTCAGCAGGGTGGCGGAGCGCTGGATGACGTACTGCGGCATCCGGTTGTTGATCTCCTGCGCGAGGCCGACCATGCGCAGCGGGTGGCCCGGGGTGCGGGTGGTGTGGGGGAGGTAGTTGGGGTCGAGGGGGACGCCGTGGCCGCCGACGCCGGGGCCGGGGCGGAAGGCCTGGAACCCGTACGGCTTGGTCTCGGCGCAGCGGATGACGTCCCACAGGTCGACGCCGAGGTCGTGGCAGAGCACCGCCATCTCGTTCATGAGGGCGATGTTGACGTGCCGGTAGTTCGTTTCGAGCAGTTGTACGGTCTCCGCCTCGCGCAGGCCGCGGGCGCGGACCACCTTCTCGGCGAGGCGGGCGTAGAAGGCGTGTGCGGACTCGGTGCAGGCGGGGGTGAGGCCGCCGATCACCTTCGGCGTGTTGGAGATGCCGTGGGTGCGGTTGCCGGGGTCGAGCCGGCTGGGGGAGTAGGCGAGGTGGAAGTCCCGGCCGGCCCGGAGTCCGGAGCCCTCTTCGAGGACGGGCCGGAGGTATTCCTCGGTGACGCCCGGGTGGACGGCGGATTCGAGGATGACCGTGGTGTGCGGGCGCAGGCGGGCGGCGAGCGCGCGGCCCGCCTCGCCGACGGCCGAGAGGTCGAGGGCGCGGTCGGCGCCGAGGTGGGTGGGGGCGCAGATGACGGCGGTGCGGACCCGGCCGAGCTCGGCGGGGTTGGTGGTGACCCGGAACCCCGCCGCCGACATGCGGCGGATCTCGGCGGCTGTGAGGGTGGAGTCCGTGACCGGACCGCTGTCGTAGCCGACCGTTTCGATTCCGGCGGCCACGGCCGCCTGGGCGAGGGGGAGGCCGAGGTGGCCGAGTCCGATGACGGCGAGGTCTGCGGGCATGGGGGTGCCGTCCCTTCCCTGACACGAGGGGGATGCGCGCGCAAGCCCTGTGGACGGGAAGGCCACGCAGGGAGCTGGCGCAATGTCAGACTAGGCGTATATATGACAGATATGTCGCATTCCAGGGTGAAGGTCACCGTTGTGTTGTCCACAGCCGGTGGCTGATGTGGGTGCGGCCGGTCAGAATCGTGAAAACGGGGATGTGAACGGGACCACCCGCACCACGCGGGCACGTCCGCACGACGCGGGAACACCCGCACCAACGGGAGGCAGCCGTGAGGACAGCGACACTGGGGCCGGCGCAGCGCGCCGAGGCCCTCGCCCGGATGGCCGAACGGGAACTGGACGTCCTGGTGGTGGGCGCCGGCGTGGTCGGCGCCGGCACCGCGCTCGACGCCGTGACCCGGGGCCTGTCGACCGGCCTGGTGGAGGCGCGCGACTGGGCCTCCGGGACCTCCAGCCGGTCCAGCAAGCTGATCCACGGCGGCCTCAGATACCTGGAGATGCTCGACTTCGCCCTCGTGCGGGAGGCCCTGAAGGAGCGCGGCCTGCTCCTGGGGCGCCTCGCCCCGCACCTGGTGAAGCCGGTGCCGTTCCTGTACCCGCTGCAGCACAAGGGCTGGGAACGCTTCTACGCGGGCTCGGGCGTCGCGCTCTACGACGCCATGTCCGTCTCCAGCGGCCACGGGCGAGGCCTGCCCGTGCACCGGCACCTCTCGCGCAAGCGGGCCCTGCGGGTGGCACCGGCGCTGCGCAAGGACGCCCTGGTGGGAGCCCTGCAGTACTACGACGCCCAGATGGACGACGCGCGGTACGTCGCCACGCTGGTCCGCACGGCCACGGCATACGGGGCGCACTGCGCCAACCGGGCGAGGGTGGTCGGCTTCCTGCGCGAGGGCGAACGGGTGGTCGGGGCGACGGTGCGCGACGTCGAGGGCGGGGGTGAGTACGAGATCCGCGCGAAGCAGGTGGTCAACGCGACGGGGGTGTGGACGGACGACACCCAGGCGCTGATCGGGGAGCGCGGGCAGTTCCACGTACGGGCGTCCAAGGGCATCCATCTGGTGGTGCCCAAGGACCGCATCCACTCCAGCACCGGTCTGATCCTGCGCACCGAGAAGTCGGTCCTGTTCGTCATCCCGTGGGGCCGGCACTGGATCATCGGGACCACCGACACCGACTGGGACCTGGACAAGGCACACCCGGCGGCGTCGAGCGCGGACATCGACTACCTGCTGGAACACGTCAACTCGGTGCTGGCGGTGCCGCTCACGCGGGACGACGTCCAGGGCGTGTACGCGGGCCTGCGGCCGCTGCTGGCGGGGGAGTCGGACGCGACGAGCAAGCTCTCGCGCGAGCACACGGTGGCCCACCCGGTGCCGGGGCTGGTCGTGGTCGCGGGCGGCAAGTACACGACGTACCGGGTCATGGCGAAGGACGCCGTCGACGAGGCGGTGCACGGGCTCGACCAGCGGGTCGCGGAATGCGTGACGGAGGACGTGCCGCTGGTGGGGGCCGAGGGATACCACGCCCTGTGGAACGCGCGGGCGCGGATCGCGGGGCGGGCCGGGCTCCATGTGGTGCGGGTCGAGCACCTGTTGAACCGGTACGGATCGCTGACGGAGGAACTGCTCGACCTGATCGCCGCCGACCCCGGACTGGCGCAGCCGGTCACCGGCGCGGACGACTACCTGCGGGCGGAGATCGTCTACGCCGCCTCGCACGAGGGGGCGCGGCACCTGGACGACGTACTGACGCGGCGGACCCGGATCTCGATCGAGACCTTCGACCGGGGCACGGGATCGGCGCGGGAGTGCGCGGAGTTGATGGCGCCGGTGCTGGGCTGGGACAAGCAGCAGATCGAGAAGGAAGTGGAGCACTACCAGAAGCGGGTGGAGGCGGAGCGGGAGTCCCAGCTCCAGCCGGACGACCAGACGGCGGACGCGGCGAGACTCGGGGCGCCCGACATCGTTCCGTTGTAACTCCGCGATGCGGAAGGGGGAACCGCGGACCCGGGGCGCCCGTCAGTTGCGGAGTGAGGAACAATGAGGTTTCCGCCGGGGTGGGTTACAGCGGGCCCAGGCGGCTGCCGGGGCAGCCGGGGCAGGCTGCAGGAACGCAGAGGGGACGCATGTCGAAGCCGGAGCACGGGACGCCTGCGGCGAAGCCCGACGATGAGGGGGCTGCGGCTCCGGCCGCGTCGGCTGGAGCCGCGCCCGCGAAGCTGGGGTTGGCGAAGAACACGCCCGGGTCGGCGGGTTCGCCTGAGGCGGAGCCGGACGGTTCGGGCTCGCACGCCGTCGCGCCTGCGGCGGAGCCCGAGGACGCGAAGCCGGTTGCGGCTGCGGCTGCGGAGCCCGAGGACGCGAAGCCGGTTGCGGCTGCGGAGCCCGAGGACGCGAAGCCGGTTGCGGCTGCGGCTGCTGACGGTGCGAAGGCCGCCGAGGACGCGAAGCCGGCTGTGGCTGCCAAGACGAGCTTGAGCAAGGCTGCCCCCGTGGCGGAGCCCGAGGGCGGGAAGCCCGCCGCGGACGGCAAGCCGAAGACGGCCAGGGCCGCGGCCGCAGGTGCCGCAACGGTCAATCCCGTCGTCGAGAAGGCCGATGCCATGGCGGCGGCCGTCAAGGCCGCGGCCGCCAAGGCCGCCGCGGAGGGCGAGGACGAAGGGCGGCTGCTGGCCGGTCGCTACCGGCTCGGAGCCGTGCTCGGCAAGGGCGGCATGGGCACCGTGTGGCGGGCCCAGGACGAGACTCTGGGCCGTACCGTCGCCGTCAAGGAACTCCGCTTCAGCACCGGCGTCGACGAGGACGAGAAGCGCCGCCTCATCACCCGTACCCTGCGCGAGGCCAAGGCCATCGCCCGGATCCGGAGCGGCGGTGCCGTCACCGTCTACGACGTCGTCGACGAGGACGGCCGGCCGTGGATCGTCATGGAACTCATCGAGGGGCCCTCGCTCGCCGAGTTCGTACGGGAGAACGGCACGCTGACCCCGCGCCGCGCCGCCGAGGTCGGCCTCGCGGTGCTCGACGTACTGCGCGCCGCCCACGGCCAGGGCATCCTGCACCGGGACGTCAAGCCGTCCAACGTGCTCATCGCCGCCAACGGCCGCGTCGTCCTGACCGACTTCGGCATCGCGCAGGTCGAGGGCGACCCCTCCGTCACCTCCACCGGCATGCTCGTCGGTGCCCCCTCCTACATCTCCCCCGAGCGTGCCCGCGGCCAGAAGCCCGGCCCGCCCGCCGACATGTGGTCGCTCGGCGGCCTGCTGTACGCCTCCGTCGAGGGCGTGCCCCCGTACGACAAGGGCTCCGCGCTCGCCACCCTCACCGCCGTGATGACCGAGCCGGTCGAGCCGCCCAAGAACGCGGGCCCGCTGGCCGACGTCATCTACGGACTGCTCGTCAAGGACCCCGCGCGGCGTCTCGACGAGGAGGGCGCGCGGGCCATGCTCACCGCGGTGGTGAACGCGCCCGAGCCCGTCGCGCTGCCGGTCGTCGCCCCGAACGCGGAGGAGACCCGGCAGATATCGCTGGCCGACGCCAAGGAGGCCGCGGACAAGGCCGCCGCCGAGAAGGCGGAGAAGGCGGCCGAGAAGGCGGCGAAGAAGGAGCGGGAGCGGCGGGAGCGCGAGCAGCGCGAACGCGCCCGCGCCGCACTGAAGTCGGCCCGCAAGGAAGCCGCGGCCGCTGCGGCGGCCGCCTCGGCCGCCGCCGCCGTGCCGACCGCCTCGGCGGCCGAGGCGCCGGGCTCCGGCAAGCCCGCGCCGGTCGCCGCCCCGGTCACCGACGTCCTGCCGCGCCGCACGATCGCGATGGCGGTGGCCGCCGTACTGGTGGTGCTCGCGGCGGTCGGTTCGCTGATCGCCTACGTGGTCGGCGGTGACGACGAGGGCGGCAAGCAGCAGGGCAAGAACGGCGGCAAGCCCACCCCGGCCGCCTCCGGGAACCCGACGCCGGGTCAGGGCCAGGGCGGGAGCGGGAAGAACACCCCGCAGAACGCCACGCCCAACACGCCCCAGGGCACGCCGTCCTCCTCCGCGAACGCGGGCGGCGGCGACACGGGCACCACCAGTACGAGCCAGGGACAGGGCGCTGCGCCGGGCGGCGGCGGGGGCGCGGGGCTCCCGTCGGGGTTCGCCACGGTGACGGACCCGGGATTCCACTTCTCCATGGCCATGCCGCAGGGCTTCCACCAGACGGGCATAGCCGGCAAGAACTCGGGCGGCATATACAGCCGTGACGGCGGCTTCCCGCGGATCCAGGTCGACTACAACGACAGCCCCGGCAGCGACGCGCGCAAGGCCTGGATGGAGCTGGAGCGGGCCGTGGCGGGCAGCAGCTCGGGCTACCGCCTGATCGGGATCAACCCGGTGAACTACCGGAACTACCCGACCGTCGCGGACTGGGAGTTCGAGCGGGTGCAGGACGGCATCAAGGTCCGCGTGCTCAACCGCGGCTTCAAGATGGACGCCACGCACGGCTACGCCATCATGATCAGCTGCGCGTCCGACCAGTGGGACGGCGCGGAGTGCACGCAGATGCGCAACGTGGCGTTCGAGACCTTCCAGCCGCTCGGCTGACCCCGGGACGCGGGCGGCCCCGGCGACGTATCGTGTCAGCGGGGCCACGGGGGACCCGGCGCACTCGGGGGAGGCGATGTGGAGGAGTACGCGGGCCGGATCCTGGCCCACCGGTACCGCCTGCCGCTGCCGCCGGACGACTGCGCCGACTACGAGCTCGTCGAGACCCGCGCCTTCGACACGCGCAGCGGGCAGGAAGTCCTCGTACGGCAGGTGCCGTTGCCGGAGGTCGTGGACGCCGAGCTGATGGACGGGCCGCGGCCGCAGACCCTCCCGGCGGGTGAACTGCCGGCCGTGCGGCGCGCGATCGAGGCGGCGCAGGCGGCGGCCGCGATCCCGGACCACCCCCGGCTGGACCAGGTCTTCGACGTGTTCGCGGAGGACGGTTCGCTGTGGATCGTCAGCGAACTGGTCCCGGCCCGGCCGCTGGCCTCGCTGATCGCGGACGAACCGCTGAGCCCGTACCGGGCGGCGGAGGTGGCGTCGGACGTACTGACCGCGCTGCGGGTGCTGCACGCGCACGGGTGGACGCACCGGAACATCACGGTGCGGACGGTACTGGTGTGCGAGGACGGCCGCGTCGTCCTGACGGGGCTGGCCGCGGGGGCGGCGGAGGACGCGCTGTGCGGGTACGACCCGGTGCCGGGCGGGAGTGCGGGTGGCTCCGGCGGTTCGGGGTGGGACGGGAGCGCCTCTGGCGGCGGCGAGAGCGGCGGCGGGGCATCGGGCCCCGGACCGGTTGCTTCCGGCGGTGAGCCGTGGGGCGGGGCCTCCGGCGGCGGTGTCGGTGCCGGTGTCCCGGGGCTTGGGCCGGTTGCCTCCGGCGGTGATCTGTGGGGCGGGGCCTCCGGCGGCGGTGGCGGTGTCGGTGCCGGTGTCCCAGGGCTTGGGCCGGTTGCCTCCGGCGGGGCGGTGGATGGCGGTGACATGGGCCTCGGGCCCGGTGTCGTCGGCGGTGAGTCCGGGACTGGGAACGGGTCCGGGCCGTACGCGTCCGCGGAGGTGCGGTACGCGCCGTTGGTGGCGCCCGGGTACGACACCGGGCCGCGGTACACCGACCACATCACCCCGGGGCGCACCGAGGAGCGGCCGGACCTGCAGGCCGCGGCGCGGGCCGGGGCCATCGCCGCGTACCGGGCCGGCTCGCGGGCGGCCGCCGCGCGCGTCATCGAGCAGCGCAAGGCGGAGGCAGAGGCGGAGGCGGCAGCGGCGGGTACCCCCGCGCCGGAGGCGCAGCAGAGGCCCGAGGGGTCGAACCTCCCGGAGGGGTACTCGTACCCGTACGGCGGCCCGCAGGCCGGTGCCACCACCTCCTGGCACGGCGCGAGCCCCCGCCGCCAGGCCCTCCCCCCGGCTGGGACGACGCCGGGCGCCGACGCGACCCGGCCGCAGCCGCCCACACAGCCCGCCGACTTCGAGACGAAGGCCGGCCAGCCGCCATCCCCGCAGAGCGATCCCACCCAGCCGGGGCTGCTGCAGCAGGGTGATCCCGCGCAGCCGGGGCCGCTGCCGCAGGGGCAGGCTTGGCAGCAGAGCGGTCCCGCGCAGCCCGGGGCGCGGCCGGAGCCCGATCTCGCGCAGCCGGGGCGGCAGCCGCAGGGGCAGGCTTGGCAGCAGGGTGATCCCGCGCAGTCCGGGTTACGGTCGCAGGAGGAGGCCTGGCGGCAGGCCGACGCCGGACAGCCGGGGCCGCTGCCGCAGGGGCAGGCTTGGCAGCAGAGCGGTCCCGCGCAGCCCGGGGCGCGGCCGGAGCCCGATCCCGTCCAGCCGGGGCCGCTGTCGCAGGGGCGGGCCTGGCCGCAGGGTGATCCCGCGCTGTTCGGGCCGCTGCCGGAGGCGCAGGGGGGTCCCGTGCAGCCCGGGGCGCGGCCGGAGCCCGGCCCCGGGGAGTCCGGGCGGCAGTCGCAGGGGGGCGCGGGGCGGGCCGGGTTGCCCGCGCAGCTTGCTCTGCCGCAGGGGTACCGGCAGGCGGAGACCTCCGCTCCCGAGGGCGGCATCGCGCCGTACGGCGGGCCGGGTGACCCTGGCCACGGTCACCCCCGGCCCGGCTCCGGCCGGGTGCCCGTGCAGCCCGCCGGAGGCCGGCCGGCCGGGCCGCAGGGATCCGGGCCCGCCCGGCAGGGCGACCACGGGCCGGCGCAGCCCGCCGGCTACTGGGCGCCCGCGCAGCAGCCCGGTCCCGGCGCCGCGCAGGCCCCCGCGATCCGGGGCGGATACGCGGCGCCGCAGGCGAGTCGGCTGGACGCCGAACGGGCCCGGCAGACGCGGATGGCCGTCGTCGGGGCCGTCACCGAGCGCTGGGCTCCCGAGCAGGCCCGCAGCGTCTCCGGGCCGTGGCAGCTGGCCGCCCCCGTCGGCCCCGCCACCGACCTCTGGGCGCTCGGCGCGCTGCTGTTCCGCGCCGTGCAGGGGCACGCCCCCTACCCGGAGGACAGCGCGGCCGAGCTCGTCGAGCTGGTCTGCTCCGAGCCGCCCGCCTTCGCCGAGGAGTGCGGCGCGCTGCGGCCCGTCGTGGAGTCGCTGCTGCGTCAGGACCCCACCGAGCGGCCCGACTTCGAGGAGCTGCGGGGCTGGCTGCGTTCACTCGTACGGTCGGCCCCGGAGCCCGAGTCGGGGGCCGGCCTCGCCATGCTCCCGATGGCGGAGCCGGATCCCGCGCGCCTGCCCGTCGTACGCCGGCGCGGTGAACTGCACGGCCGGCACCGCAACCCGGCCGCCCCGCGGACCCGCAAGCCCCGCTCGCTCGGCCGGACCCTGCTCCTCGCGATCCTCGTGCTGCTCGCCGGAGGCGTGGCGTACGCGATGCTGTTCATGCCCCGGGCGGCGGACGGCGAGGGAAGGCAGGACGCCGCGCCGACACCCCCGAAGCAGAGCCAGCGCCCCTCGCAGGTGCCCACCGGGACCCCCGAGTCCAAGCCGGCGCCCCAGTCGACCGCGACCGCACCCGCCCCGGAGGCGTCGGCCCCGCCCGGCTACACCATCCAGCAGGACCCCGAGCACTTCGAGATCGCCGTGCCCGAGGGCTGGGAGCGCCGCAGCGTCAACGAGGCCGGTCAGGTGCGGTACGTCAGCGGGCAGTTCGTGCTGACCGTCGTCCCCGGCCGGGACAAGGTCGAGGGCAATCCCGACCCGGCGGCGTACCAGAAGGACAAGGAGCAGGAGCTCACCCCGTACCGCACCTCCACCTGGTCCTCCGTCGGCGACGTGAAGACCACGAAGGTCGGCCAGCAGCTCCGCGCCACCGGCCGGTACACCTGGATCGACGGAACCGGCCGGAACGTCTTCGCCCGCAACTTCGTCGTCGCGCTGGCCGGCAGCTACCACGTCGTCATGGTCACGGGGCCGGAGGACGAGCAGGGCAAGGTCACCGAGGTCTTCGAGAAGGCCACGGCGAGTTACAAGTCCGGTGGCTGAGAACGTACTGACGACTGATCAGTACGGCGATTGCGTCACAGTGCTGCCTTTACGGCCCCGTGCGGTTCCGGCAGCACCCGTGGGCTCCGTAATCTGGCGGCCTGAAGTGTGGAGAGCGGCGGGATTTCGTGGAACAGCAGACAGGTGGGGGCACCGTGCTCGCGGGCCGGTACCGGCTCGTCGAGCCCATCGGCCGCGGCGGCATGGGCAAGGTGTGGCGCGCGCATGACGAGCTGCTGCACCGGACCGTCGCCGTCAAGGAACTGACGGCGGGTCTGTACGTCGCCCAGGCCGACCGGGACGTCATGCACGCCCGTACGCAGAAGGAGGCCCGGGCCGCGGCCCGGATCCAGCACCCGGCGGTCGTGACCGTGCACGACGTACTGGAACACGACGACCGGCCCTGGATCGTCATGGAGTACATCGACGGCCCCTCCCTCGCGGACGCGGCCAAGGCGGCGGGGCGGATCGAGCCCCGTGAGGCGGCCAGGATCGGCCTGCACGTGCTGGGCGCGCTGCGCGCCGCGCACGCGGTCGGCGTACTGCACCGGGACGTGAAGCCGGGCAACGTGCTGCTGGCCAAGGACGGCCGGGTGCTGCTCACGGACTTCGGGATCGCGGCGATCGAGGGCGACTCCTCCATCACGCGCACCGGCGAGATCGTCGGCTCCATCGACTACCTGGCTCCAGAGCGGGTCACCGGCGGGACCCCCGGTACGGCCTCCGACCTGTGGTCGCTGGGCGCCACCCTCTACACGGCGGTCGAGGCCCGCTCGCCGTTCCGCCGTACGTCGCCCATCTCCAGCCTCCAGGCCGTGGTCAACGACGAGCCGCCGGCGCTGCGCCAGTCCGGCGCCCTGGCACCCGTCATCACCGCCCTGCTGCGCAAGGACCCGGCGGACCGGCCGTCGGCCGAGGAGGCCGAGCGGATGCTGCTGGAGGCGATGGAGGGCCGCGAACCGAAGGCGGCGCAGGCGTACGTGCCGACCCGCGCGGTGACCTCGGAGGAGCTCGCCCCGGCGCAGGAGCGGACGGAGGAGCCGCCCACGCCGGTGGAACCGGCCCGGACGGCCGCGCTGCCGGAGCAGCCGGTTTCCGCACCCGTGCCTTCTTCCGGCGCGCCGGCGGGCGGTCGGCTCAGGCGGGCCGCGGTGATCGCCCTGGTGGCGGCGCTGCTCGGCGGTGGCGGGGTGTTCGGTGTGCTCAAGTTGACCTCGGACGACGGTGACGGCGGCTCCGACCGGAACACGAGCTCCCTCGACGCGAAGTCCGGTGACGGGAAGAACGGGGACGAGGCGGACGGGGACACGGCGGGCGTGCCCGCCGGCTGGACCGAGGTCGTCGACCCGGAGGGCTTCCGGCTCTTCGTCCCGAACGGCTGGACGCGCCAGATGGACGGGAACCAGATCGACTACACGCCCGACAACGGCAAGCACTTCATCCGGATCGCCATCGACCCCACCCCGGACTACGACACTCCGTACGCGCACCTGCTCGACCTGGAGAAGCAGGTGCAGAAGCGGACGGACTACAAGCGGGTGAAGCTCAACCAGAACACCTTCCGCGACACCACCCGGGCCGCGATCTGGGACTTCACGTGGACGGAGAAGGGGACGCAGGCCGGGCCGCGCCGCGCCCGGGAGCAGATGTACATCGCCCCGAACGAGACCGAGTACGCGATCTACATGTCGGGTCCGGCCGCGGACTGGAAGACCACGCAGCAGCAGTTCGACACGGTGCTCAGCGGCTGGAAGCCGCCGGAGAAGGCGCAGTAGCGGCGGCGGAACGCCTCGATCGGGTCATCCCGCCAGCAATCACTGGCGGAAATGGCAAAATCCGGTTACCCACGGGTACCCAAAGGCCCACGGGCGCAATACGCTCACCGCCATGACGGATTCGCAGGCCCCCGCCGCCCCCCTCCGCACCGCACCGCAGCCCACCAACCCGGTGGCCCCGGCCCCGGCCGGTGCCCGGACCGCCGCCGACGTGGTCACCGCCGACCTGGTAGCCCGGCTGACCCGCGGAGTGATCGGTTCCGGCCGCACCGCCAACCACACCCCCTTCACCGGGGACCGGCTCGCGGAGCTGCCCGAGGCCACCCCCGAGGACGTGGCCGAGGCCTTCGAGCGGGCCCGCGCCGCCCAGCCGGCCTGGGCGGCCGTCCCCGCGCGCAAGCGGGCCGCGGTCCTCCTGCGCTTCCACGACCTGGTGCTGGCCCGCCAGGCCGAGGTCCTCGACCTCATCCAGCTGGAGACCGGCAAGGCCCGCCTCCACGCCCACGAGGAGGTCCAGGCGGTCGCCGTCGCGGCCCGCCACTACGGCCGCAAGGCCCCCTCCTACCTGCGCCCCAAGAGCCACACGGGTGCCATGCCCACCCTGACCAAGGTCACCGAGCTGCGCCAGCCGCGCGGGGTCGTCGGCCAGATCGCCCCATGGAACTACCCCCTGGAGCTGTCGGTCGGCGACGCCCTGCCCGCCTTCGTCGCGGGAAACGCGCTGGTCATGAAGCCCGACACCGAGACCGCGCTGACCGCCCTGTGGGCCCGTGACCTGCTGATCGAGGCCGGGCTGCCCGCCGAGGTCTTCCAGATCGTGCTGGGCGAGGGCCCCGTGGTCGGCCCCGAGGTGGTCCGGCACGCGGACTACGTCTCCTTCACCGGCTCCACCCGTACCGGCCGCGAGGTCGCCCGGGGCGCCGCCGACCGCCTCGTCGGGGTCTCCCTCGAACTGGGCGGCAAGAACGCCATGCTGGTCCTGCACGACGCCGACATAGAGAAGGCCGCCGCCGGCGCCGTCCGCGCCTGCTTCTCCTCCGCCGGCCAGCTCTGCATCTCCATCGAGCGGCTCTACGTCCACGCCTCCATCGCCGACGCCTTCGTCGAGCGGTTCGCCGCCCGCACCAAGGCCATGCGGCTCGGCGCCTCCCTCGCGTACGGCGCCGACATGGGCTCCCTGGTCGGCGAGCGCCAGCTGGAGACCGTGACGCGGCACGTCGACGAGGCCGTCGCCAAGGGCGCCACGCTCGTCGCCGGAGGCACCGCCCGCCCCGACATCGGCCCGCTCTTCTACGAGCCCACCATCCTCGACGGCGTCGAGGCGCCCATGGCGGTCTGCGGCGAGGAGACCTTCGGCCCCGTCGTCTCCATCTACCGGTTCACCGACGAGGACCAGGCCGTCGCCGAGGCCAACGCCACCGCGTACGGCCTCAACTCCAGCGTCTGGACCAAGGACGCCCGCCGCGGCCACGCCGTCGCCGCCCGCCTGCGCACCGGCACCGTCAACATCAACGAGGGCTACGCCCCCGCCTACGGCAGCGCCCAGGCGCCCATGGGCGGCATGAAGGACTCCGGCCTCGGCCGCCGCCACGGCTCCGAGGGCATCCTCAAGTACACCGAGGCCCAGACCGTCGCCCACCAGCGACTGCTCCCGATGGCGCCCTCCCTGGGCATGGACGACGAGAAGTACGCGGCGTTCATGACCCGCAGCCTCAAGGCCATGAAGGCCCTCCGATTCCGCTGAACCCGACTCGGCCAAGGAGCAGCACCGTGTCTGAATCTGAGTCGTACGACTACGACGTCATCGTCATCGGATCGGGCTTCGGGGGGTCGGTCTCGGCACTGCGCCTCACCGAGAAGGGCTACCGCGTCGGCGTCCTGGAGGCAGGACGCCGCTTCACCCGCGAGAGCCTGCCCAGGAACAGCTGGGACCTGCGCAACTACCTGTGGGCCCCGGCCCTCGGGCTGTACGGGATCCAGCGCATCCACCTGCTCGGCAACGTGATGGTCCTCGCGGGCGCCGGCGTGGGAGGCGGCTCGCTCAACTACGCCAACACCCTCTACGTGCCGCCCGCGGCCTTCTTCGAGGACCGCCAGTGGGCGTCCATCACCGACTGGCGCGAGGAACTCGCCCCGTACTACGACCAGGCCAGGCGGATGCTCGGGGTCCGGCTGAACCCGACGATGACCCCCTCCGACGTCCACCTCAAGGCGGCCGCCGAGAAGATGGGCGTCGCGGACTCCTTCCACATGGCGCCCGTCGGCGTCTTCTTCGGGGACGGCAAAGACGCCGGAGGACAGCCGAAGGTCCGCCCCGGGGACGAGGTCGCCGACCCCTACTTCGGCGGCGCGGGCCCCTCCCGCAAGGCCTGCACCGAATGCGGCGAGTGCATGACCGGCTGCCGGCACGGCGCGAAGAACACCCTGAACGAGAACTACCTGCACCTCGCCGAACGCGCCGGCGCCGTCATCCACCCCATGACGACGGTCACCGCGCTCTCCGACCACCCGGACGGCGGCTACCGCGTCCGCACCGTCCCCACCGACGGCCGGCGCAAGGGGCGGGCGAGCGTGCTGCGCGCCCGGTACGTGGTCGTCGCGGCCGGTACCTACGGCACCCAGACCCTGCTGCACACGATGAAGGACCGCGGCGAACTGCCGCACGTCTCGGACCGGCTCGGCGACCTGACCCGCACCAACTCCGAGGGCCTGGTCGGCGCGCAGACCGACGACCGCCGCTACCGCAGGCGCCACGGGAAGGAACGCCGGGCCGACTTCACCCGCGGCGTGGCGATCACCTCGTCCGTGCACCCCAACGCCGATACGCACATCGAGCCCGTCCGCTACGGCAAGGGCTCCAACGCGATGGGCTTCCTGACCGTCCTCCAGGTCCCCTACAGCCCGCACCGGGTCCGCGCCTGGTTCGCCCGCACCGCCCGCCACCCCGTGCAGCTGGCGCGTTCCCTGTCCAACCGGCGCTGGTCGGAGCGGACCATCATCGGACTGGTCATGCAGTCGCTGGACAACTCCCTGACCACCTACCGCAAGCCCCGCGGCATCGGGAAGGGACTGCTCACCGCACGCCAGGGCCACGGCGCCCCCAACCCGGTGCAGATCGCGGAGGCCACGCAGGCCGCGACCCTGCTCGCCGAGGAGATCAACGGCTTCCCCGGCAGCAACATCGGTGAGCTGATGGGGACCCCGCTGACCGCGCACTTCCTCGGCGGCTGCCCGATCGGAGCCTCCGCCGAGGAGGGCGTGGTGGACCCGTACCACCGGCTCTACGGACATCCGGGCATCTCCGTGGTGGACGGCGCGGCCGTCTCCGCGAACCTCGGGGTCAACCCGTCGCTCACGATCACCGCGCAGGCGGAACGGGCGATGTCGTACTGGCCGAACAACGGCGAGCCGGACCAGCGCCCCGAGCAGGGCGCGGCCTACGTACGCCTCGCCGCGGTCGAGCCGGTGCGCCCGACGGTTCCGAAGGAGGCCTTCGGCGCGCTGCGGCTGCCGTTCCTGGCGGTCCCGGAGGTCCCGCCGAAGCGGGACCTCTGAGCCGGCCGGTGCCGTTACGCGTGGTCGCCGCGACGGCGGCGGAACACGACGAACAGCACGGTGCCCGCGGCGAGGACGGCGGCCGCGCCGGCGGCGGTCGCCAGCGCGGAGCTTCCGGTGGAGGCCAGACCGCCGGAGGCGGCGGTGGCCGAGGCGGAGGCGGTGGCGGAGGCGGTGGCCGTCGGGCTGGCCGTGCCGCTCGGGCCCGCCGTGCCGGTCGGCGTGGCCGACGCCGTCGCGGTGGGCGTCGGGGACGGGCTGGTGCTCCCGGCGTTCAGGACGATGGCGGCCGTGTTGTTCGAGTGGTCCGGGTCCCACCTCTCGGGCCTGGCCTCGCCGCTGGACGAACCGACCCTGACGGAGCCCTTGGCGTCCGGGACGACCTCGTCGATCCTGAGCTCGAAGGCGCCCAGGACCTTCTCGTCCTCCAGCACCGAGAGCCCGCCGCGGCAGAAGAACTCCTCGCTCTTACGGGGCTTCGGCGTGCAGCCGGCGGGGGCCTTGGTGACGGTCGTGCCGGGCGGCATCCTCACGTCGGTCACGGCGGCGTCGTCGCGGAGGTCCTTGGTGACCGCCGCCGGGCCGCGGTTGTGGAAGCCGAGGTCGAGCTTGACCGTCTCACCGGCCTTCGCCGTGGCGGTGGCGCCGATGGCGGCGAAGTCGGCCGTGTTCGCGACCGACCACTGGGCGTCGAAGGCGTCGTGCTCGAAGGAGCCCCCGGGCGCGGTGCGCGGCTTGAGGGTCAGCTTCTTGCCGGTGTTCGGCCGGGTGTGCCCCTCGGGCGTCTTCGGCGCTTCGTTCGCCCGGTGGACGTGCACGTCCAGGCGCTCGTTCATGGCCCGCGCGTTGGCCTTCACGGTGAGGGGCTCGACCGGCTCGTAGGCCTTGCCGCCTTCGAAGGAGCCCTCGAAGGTGCAGGTGGTGAGGGTGACGCCCTTGCCGAGCTTCTCGGTGTCGGCCGGCCCGTAGGTGCAGTTGTCGTACTTCTCCAGGAGGTCGGTGCCCCGAGAGGTGTACATCCGGACGACCGCGCCCTCGGTCGCGACCATGCCGGTGTTCTTGAACGAGAGCGGGACCGGGGTCTGGTCACCGATCGCCTTGACGGGCAGCGAGATCCTGGGGTCCACGCCGAACTTGGGCCCGCCGACCTGGACGGGGACGTCGTACGGGGTGAAGGTGGCGCCCTCCGTCTTCGCGGTGACCGCCAGCTCGCCCAGGTCGCCCACCTTGCTGCCCTTGCGGGGCTTGATGCTCAGTTCGAGGCTGGGCGCCGGAGCGACACAGGTCATGGTGGTCGCCGTGGTGGTGCACTTCTGCCCTTCCACCTCGGCGAAGCCGGCGACCTTGCTCGTGTCGATCGTGTAGGTGACGGGCTTGCCCTGCCAGTAGGTGCTGCTGAAGTAGCCCACGGTGAGCAGGCTCGGATGCTGGTACCCCGAGTCCGTCACCGGGTACAGGGACACGGACGCGGGGTTGCTCCCGAGGGGGTACACGGGGTCCGCCGCGCCGGCCGGAGCGGCCAGACCGAGCGGGATCAGGCCGGCCGCGGCCAGCAAGGTCAACTTCTTCTTCATGGCGGGCCAGACCGCCCGGCTCCCCGCACAGTTGCACCCGCCGCCGTGTGACGGCCGACACAGGTGACAAGCGGATGGCCGGGCGGGTACCGCGCTCCCCCTCCGAGCGCGGTAACCACCGCGGTACATGAGTGACAGGTGGTCAGCGCGGATGGTTGTACCGGAATCCGCCCCGCCGGACTGTGGCGTCCGTCACGTGGTGAAAGTCGCGGCCGCGGACCGGCCGGGAAGGGCTGGGGCGGGGAACGCAAGAACGGCCGGCCCGGGGCGTCCCTCGGGCCGGCCGTCCTGTGTGGGTGACCGGGCTGCTGTCCCCTGCCGTCCGGTCACGCGAAGGAGCGAGATCCCACGGCGGGCGCTCCACGGGGCGCCCGTCTCATCGCTCCGGCGGAGCCACGCGTGGTGTCGCGGTCCCGCACCTGGCTGGCGCGGACAACCTCACCAACGAGGGCCGCCGGGGGCCGTCACGGTCCGGACGGGTGACGAACAGGCGTCAGCCGTCACACCCGGCCGCGGCACAGCTCCAGCAGCGTCATGGCGAGCGCGGTGCCGGGCTTGCCGAGGGCGTCGCTCCAATGGGAGAGCACCTCCATCTCGCGCGACAGATGCACGCGCCGCCCGCCGGAGGCGATCCGGGCGTCCTGGATCACCGTCGAGACGGCCATCCGCTCCTGGATCAGACCGATGATCCGGTCGTCGATGGCGTCGATGCGGACACGGGAGTCGGCGATCAGCTGCTCGGGCGTGGTGGTGATCGTGGTCATGGTCTTGTCTCCTGTGGTCTGAGCCGGCAGGAGCGGAAACGCGGAGCGCCCCGGTCCTGTCGGACCGGGGCGCTCTGGGAAGTCTGTGGCTCAGGCGAGCATCACGATGACCCATGGCGACCGGACCGGCCGGTGCCATAGGTAAAGAGGAAGCTCAGCTGCTTGCGCACGTGGCGATTATGACCTTCCGGCCCACTCCGGGCCAAGCGGGTTCGGATGGTGAGACGAAGAGAGCACCGCGTCCCCCGTTAGAATCGACAAATACAACCACCTCTTCCGCCGGAAGGCCGCCCCGTGCCAGAAGCACCCTCCGCCGCCCACGACAGCGCCCCGGACACGGTTCTCGTCGTCGACTTCGGCGCCCAGTACGCCCAGCTCATCGCCCGCCGCGTCCGCGAGGCACGGGTCTACAGCGAGATCGTGCCGAGCTCGATGCCCGTCGACGAGATGCTGGCCAAGAACCCCAAGGCGATCATCCTCTCCGGCGGCCCGTCCTCCGTGTACGAGGAGGGCGCCCCGCAGATCGACCGCGCCCTGTTCGAGGCCGGGGTCCCCGTCTTCGGCATGTGCTACGGCTTCCAGCTGATGGCGACCACCCTGGGCGGGACGGTCGACAACACGGGCGCCCGCGAGTACGGCCGCACCCCGCTGGCCGTCTCCAAGGCCGGCTCCACCCTCTTCGAGGGCACCCCGGAGAACCAGTCGGTGTGGATGTCCCACGGCGACGCCTGCTCCGCCGCGCCCGAGGGCTTCACCGTCACCGCGTCGACGAACGTCGTCCCGGTCGCGGCCTTCGAGAACGACGAGAAGAAGCTGTACGGCGTGCAGTACCACCCCGAGGTGATGCACTCCACGCACGGCCAGCAGGTCCTGGAGCACTTCCTCTACCGCGGCGCGGGCCTGGAGCCCAGCTGGACCACCGGCAACATCGTCGAGGAGCAGATCGCGGCCATCAAGGCGCAGGTCGGCGACAAGCGCGCCATCTGCGGCCTCTCCGGCGGCGTGGACTCCGCGGTCGCCGCGGCCCTCGTGCAGAAGGCCATCGGCTCGCAGCTCACCTGCGTCTACGTCGACCACGGCCTGATGCGCAAGGGCGAGACCGAGCAGGTCGAGAAGGACTTCGTCGCCGCCACGGGCGTGCAGCTGAAGGTCGTCGACGCGCAGGAGCGCTTCCTGAACGCGCTCGCCGGCGTCTCCGACCCGGAGACCAAGCGCAAGATCATCGGCCGCGAGTTCATCCGCGTCTTCGAGCAGGCCCAGCTGGAGATCCTCCAGGAGGAGGGCCCCGCGGTCGCCTTCCTCGTCCAGGGCACCCTGTATCCGGACGTCGTCGAGTCCGGCGGCGGCACCGGCACCGCCAACATCAAGTCCCACCACAACGTGGGCGGCCTGCCCGACGACATCGAGTTCGAGCTCGTCGAGCCGCTGCGCCAGCTGTTCAAGGACGAGGTCCGGATGGTCGGCCAGGAGCTCGGCCTGCCCGAGGAGATCGTCCAGCGCCAGCCGTTCCCCGGCCCGGGCCTGGGCATCCGCATCGTCGGCGAGGTCACCAAGGAGCGCCTGGACCTGCTGCGCGAGGCCGACGCCATCGCCCGCCACGAGCTCACCGCGGCCGGCCTGGACCGCGAGATCTGGCAGTGCCCGGTCGTGCTGCTGGCCGACGTCCGCAGCGTGGGCGTGCAGGGCGACGGCCGCACCTACGGCCACCCGATCGTCCTGCGCCCCGTCTCCTCCGAGGACGCGATGACCGCGGACTGGACGCGCATGCCGTACGAGGTGCTCGCCCGGATCTCCACCCGCATCACCAACGAGGTGCCGGAGGTCAACCGCGTGGTCCTCGACTGCACGAGCAAGCCCCCGGGCACCATCGAGTGGGAGTAGGGGCCCCCGCCCTGGCCCCCCACCCCGCACGACGACGGCGCCGCCGCTCAGCCTGGCTGAGCGGCGGCGCCGTCGTTCCGGCCGGTGACACGGCTCTGGTCTCCTCGGCCTCCCGCGGGTACCTTGCGCCGCGAGCCGAGCCGTCGAAGGAGCGCCCATGCCGGACCAGCCCGTACCCGTGCCCGTGGAGCGGCTCGGCTTCGAGATGCCTCCCGTGCACGGCACCGCCGAGGAGGCCCGGGCCCACCGCAAGGAGCGGCTCGCGGAGGCGCTGCGGCTGCTGGCGCGGCTCGGGTACGGGGGCGGGGTCGACGGGCAGATCACCGCGCGGGACCCCGAGTTCGAGGACTGCTACTGGGTGAACCCCTTCGGGCGGGCCTTCGCCGGCCTCACCGCCGACGACCTGCTCCTGGTCGACGGCGACGGGCGGGTGCTGAGGGGCGGGCGCCGGGTCAACGAGCTGGCTTTCGCCGTGCACGCCGCCGTCCACCGGGCGCGCCCCGGCGCGGTGGCCGTGGTGCGCGCGCAGGCCCCGTACGGCCGTGCCCTCGCGGCGCTGGGCGAACTGCTCGCGCCGATCACCGAGGAGGCCTGTGCCTTCTACGAGGACCACGCGCTGCTGGACGAGTTCACCGGGGTGGCGGAGCCGGGCCGGATCGCGCAGGCCCTGGGCCCGTACAAGGCGTTGATCCTGCGCAACCGGGGGCTGCTGACGGTCGGGGACTCGGTGGACGCGGCGGTCTGGTGGTTCATCGAGGCGGAGCGGGCGGCGCAGGTGCAGCTGACCGCGCGGGCCGCCGGGAAACCGGTGCCCGTCGACCACCGCGCGGCGGTCGCGACGCGCCGGCGGTTCGGGTCCGACCTGGCCGCCTGGGTGAGCTACCAACCCCTCAGGGAAGAGGTGGCGTCAACATCATGAACCGTTAATCACCTGCTCTGACATCGTGCGCAATCCGGAGTACTGCCCCAGTGGTGCACAATTCGCTGGCATCGCACCGTAGTTCAGAGAGGCGGCACGCACGTGGCTGTCCAAGAGATGTCTGAGATGTCCCGTGGGGGTACCCACACAGCCGCCTGCGCCTGCGACGAGTGCGCACGTGAGGGCCACCGCCGGGCGGTCGCCGCGTTCCTGGAGAAGCGCGACGAGTTCGCCTCCGGCCACGGGGTGCCGGCCGCCGTGGCGCACTCCCTCGGCGCCTCCCGCCAGTGGGTCTCCGACGAGCTGACCCTGTCGGCCCGCGCCGCGGCGGACCGGGGACGGGAGGCCGGGAACTCCTGGCTGTACCTGTTCTCCCGGCGGGCCGTCCTCGCCGTGTGGATCGCCGCCGGGGTCCTCCTGCTGGTCCAGGTCGGCACGGCGCTCGGCACCGGCTGGTCCACCGCCCGCACCGCGGGACTGCTGGCCGCCCTGGTGCTCGCCGGGCTGCTCACGGTCGCCGCACGTGCCCAGTCCGTGCACGGTGGGCTGCTGGCCCCCCTGGTCGGCGAGGACAACCGGCTGTCCACCTCGAAGGCGGCGGCGAGCGCCTGGGTCGTGCTGACGGCCTTCGCGACGCTGCTGCCCGCCCTCCGGCTGGCGGCCTCCCCGCCGGGCCCGGAGCGCCAGGCCCTCTACGCGGGGCTCGCGCTGGACCGGGCGCTGCCGCTGCTGGCGGTGGTGTCGCTGACCTCGGCGGTGGCGGTGCTGGTGCGCCGGGTGGTCTCCGTACGGATCATGGGCCAGCGGCTGCAGAAGCTGCCCGCCGACCGGCCGCGCGGGGTGGACCTGCTGACGGACGACGCGGGGCACGGCAGCTTCCCGGACGCCCAGTACGTGCTGGTCTCCACGGTGGTGCTGGCCTACGCGGCGGTGTCGCTGGCCCGCTTCCCCGAACGGCTCCCGCAGCTGCCGTGGGCGCTGGCGCTGCTGATCGCGCTGTCGGCGGCGGTGTACCTGGCCGGCAAGTACGCGGAGGGCAGCCGTCCCCTCGTCCTGTCGGTGGTCCGCAGACGCGAGCCCGGTGACCTCGACGCCCCGGTCCGCCCCGGGGACGACATCGAGATCCGGGGCGTGGGATTCGTACCGCCCGGGGCGGGGACGCCGGAGATGCTGGCCCGGCTCGTGGTGCGGATCGGCACGATCCACGTGCACGTGCCGCTGGTTCCGGTGGCGGGCGGCTTCACCAACCCCTCCGACGCGGTGCTGACCGTGCCGGTGCCCGCGGAAGTGGAGCCGGGGCGGATCGACATCCAGGTCATCACGGCCGCAGGAGTGGAATCCAACCGCTGCGTCATCGACGTCGCCGAATGATCGGGGTAGACATGACAGATGACCACAACCGCGACTGACGCCCCGTCCAGAGCGGAGGGGCTGCGCCTCGCCCCCCTCGCCTCCCACTACGCCCTGCTGCCCCTGCGGATCTTCCTCGGCGTGACCTTCGTCTACGCGGGGCTCGACAAGCTGACCGACTCCGCCTTCCTGTCCGCCACGGGCACCGGATCCATCGGCGAGCTGATGCGCGGCGTGCGCGACACCGCCGCGATCCCCGCCCTGGTGGACCTGGCGCTGAAAGCCCCCGTCGGCTTCGCGGTGGCCATCGCCGTCGGGGAACTGCTCGTCGGCCTCGGCGTACTGGCCGGCCTGCTGACCCGGATCGCCGCCGCCGGCGGAGCGCTGATCTCGCTCAGCCTGTGGCTGACGGTGTCGTGGGCGGTGACCCCGTACTACTACGGCAACGACCTGGTCTACCTGATGGCGTGGACCCCGCTGGTCCTCGCCGGGGCGCCCTACCTGTCGCTGGACTCCGTGATCCGGTCGCGCCGGTCCCTGCGCACCGCGTAGGTCACCATCCCCACCAGGGCGGCGAGGCAGAGCCCGCCCACTGCCATGGGGACGACCAGGAACCACGGCACGTCGGTCTCGCCCGCCGCGTCGAGCAGGTACATCACTCCGGCGGTCAGCAGCACGATCCCCGCGAGGAGCCGTCCGGGCTGGAACTCATGACGCGGCACGGGCCACCTCCACCTGTCCGACACCCGCGTGCAGGTGCAGATCGACCGTCCCGCCGGCCTGGGTGCCGGCGGTGGGCGGCAGCGTCCGGGTCTCGGTCTCGCCGCCGCTCTTGACGCGTACGTCCTGGCTGGTCTCCCCGGGCATGTGGATGTCGCCGAGCTCGACCGACACCTCGGCCTGCGCCGTGACCTCCCGGGGCACGATCACCTTCAGCCGCCCCGCGTCGATGGACGCGCGGACCGAGACGGTGGCTCCCTTCGGCACGTCCAGCCGGCTCAGGTCCAGGGTGGCGAGCCCGGTGCCCGCCTCGTAGACCGGACGTACGTCGGCGATCGAAGCGGGCCGCCACTCCACCCGCCGGAAGTCGGTGCCGATCTCGGGCGGCAGCGCCGACGCACCCGCCAGCAGCCCGGCCGTCACCAGACCCAGCAGGACGGTGCCGAAGCCGGTGCGGCCCCTGACCGAGCTGACCGCGAGGCCCAGGCCGAAGACGGCCAGGGCCGCGGCGAGCCCGATCTCCAGGGCGTGGCCGAGGGTGCTGCCCTTCCATACGGAGGCGGCCCCGGCGATCCCCGCCAGCAGGGCCAGGACGAAGATCCGGCCGCCGATCCCGCCGCGGGGGCGGGCCGGTGCCGGGGCGGGCCGCTCGGGCGTCCGCGGCGCCCTGCCGGCGGGCGGCGCCTCCTCCTCGGCGTCCGCGGGCCCCCACAGGTACCCGGTGGAGCCGACCGGGCCGGTGGTGCCGTCCTTGACCAGCGGATCGCGCCACCACGACGGGCTGCCGGGGACGGGCGGGGCCTGCGTCTCCGGCGGGGCGGGGGAGTGCGCGGCGGGGGTCTCGGCCTCCGGAGCCTGCGCCCGGCGCCGCTGCGACCAGTACGAGGCACCGCCCAGCGCCAGGATCACCAGGATCGAGAAGACCGCGAGGCCGCCGTTGTCCAGCATCGACAGGAACAGCGCGCAGCCCGCCAGCGCCGCGAACACCGCCGTCAGCGTGCCGCCCTCGACCCGGCCGGTCAGCAGCTTGCGCGCCTCGCTCTCCTCCTCGCCCTCCTGCGGGAGCATCAGCCACGCGAAGCCGTAGAAGATCAGGCCGACGCCCCCGGTGACGGTGAGGACGCCCAGGACGATCCGGAAGACCACCGGATCCAGGTCGAAGTACCGGCCCAGGCCCCCGCACACGCCCGCGAGGACCTTGTCGCGCCTGCTGCGGCGCAGGGGCGGCCGGGGATCGGGGGGAGGCTGGGGGGCCCCGGCGTCCGCCGGAGGGGCGTCGTGCACTTCGGTCATGCGTCCATGGTGACGGGCCCGGACCGCCCCGGACATCCGGTCCGACCCTGGCGCAACCCTGATATCCCCCCGGCCGTAATGGGGGGATGCCCTGATGCCCGGCCGCCCGCGCGCGTGTGACCCTTGGTGACATGCCCGTAGCCGCCGCTCCCCCTCACGTGCCCGACACCGACGAGGCGCCGCCGCGCAAGCTGTACCGCAGCGCCGACGGCCGGATGCTCGGCGGAGTCGCACGCGGTCTCGCCGGGCACCTCGGCCTGCCCGTGATCTGGGTCCGCCTCGCCTTCCTCGGCCTGTTCATGTTCGGGGACGGGCTCGGCGTGCTGCTGTACGGCGCGTTCTGGGTCTTCGTACCGCTCGGCGTCGGCGGCCGCTCCGCGAACCGCTCCTTCTTCGAGACCCTCACCGACGGCGGCCGCCACCTGCGCCGGCCCGACAAGGGCCAGGTCCTCGCACTGATAGCCCTCTTCGTCGGCGTGTGGATCTTCATCGCGAAGCTCCAGGCCGGCGGGTCCTCCGGCCGTTACGTGTGGCCGACGCTGCTCGTCGGCGCGGGCGTGGTCCTGGTATGGCGGCAGGCCGACAACGCGCGGCGCGATCACTGGGGGGACGCGGTCGCGCGCCGCGGCCGGCTGTTCCAGGCCGCCCGGGCCCTCGCGGGAGTCGCCCTCGTCGGCGTGGGCCTGACCGTCTTCATCGTCGTACGGGGCTCCGCCGCGCAGCTCGGCAACGTGCTCACCGCCACCCTCGCCGTCCTCATCGGCGTCGCCCTGCTCGCCGGGCCCTGGCTGATCCGCATGACCCAGGACCTCTCCGAGGAACGCCTCATGCGCATCCGTGCCCAGGAACGCGCCGAGGTCGCCGCCCACGTCCACGACTCCGTCCTGCACACCCTCACCCTGATCCAGCGCAACGCGGAGGACGTCGGCGAGGTCCGCCGCCTCGCCCGGGCCCAGGAGCGGGAACTGCGGAACTGGCTCTACAAGCCCGAGGGCACCGGCAAGGACGAGGCCGAGGAGCCGGCCACCCTCGCCGAGGCCGTGAAGAAGACGGCCGCCGAGGTGGAGGACCACCACGGGGTGCCCATCGAGGTCGTCGTCGTCGGCGACTGCCCGCTCGACGAGAAGCTCGGCGCGCAGATGCAGGCCGCGCGCGAGGCGATGGTCAACGCCGCCAAGTACGGTGGCGAGGGCGGCCCGGTACAGGTGTACGCCGAAGTGGAGGGGCAGACCGTGTTCGTGTCCGTGCGGGACCGGGGGCCGGGCTTCGACATGGACGCGGTACCGGACGACCGCATGGGCGTACGAGAATCGATCATCGGCCGGATGCAGCGCAACGGCGGGACCGCACGGCTGCGGTCCGCGCCCGACGGCGGCACGGAAGTCGAGCTGGAGATGGAGAGGGCGGCGAAGGCGGCATGACCGAGGACAGCGCTGAGAAGGAGACCCGCAGGGTCCGGGTGGTGCTCGTCGACGACCACCGGATGTTCCGCGCGGGCGTACAGGCGGAGATCGGCGAGACCGAGCGGACCGGGGTGGAGGTCGTCGGCGAGGCGGCCGACGTCGACCAGGCCGTCACCGTGATCACCGCCACCCGCCCCGAGGTGGTCCTCCTGGACGTGCACCTGCCCGGCGGCGGCGGCGTCGAGGTGCTGCGGCGCTGCGCCCCGCTGATGGCGGCGGCCGAGAACCCGGTGCGGTTCCTGGCCTTGTCGGTGTCCGACGCGGCCGAGGACGTCATCGGGGTCATCCGGGGCGGTGCCCGCGGATACGTCACCAAGACCATCACCGGCACCGAGCTGGTGAACTCGGTCTTCCGGGTGCAGGACGGCGACGCGGTGTTCTCGCCGCGGCTGGCGGGTTTCGTGCTCGACGCCTTCGCCTCGACGGACGCCCCGCCGGTCGACGAGGACCTGGACCGGCTGACCCAGCGCGAGCGCGAGGTGCTGCGGCTGATCGCGCGCGGGTACGCGTACAAGGAGATCGCCAAGCAGCTCTTCATCTCGGTGAAGACGGTCGAATCGCACGTCTCGGCGGTGCTCAGGAAGCTCCAGCTCTCCAACCGCCACGAACTGACCCGCTGGGCCACCGCGCGGCGCCTCGTCTGAGGCCTGACCTGCGGGTGAACCGCCGGTGCCACCCCGGGGGCCGGGCCTGACGGTGTGATCCACGACGCAGCCGGGGAGGGCAACCGGACGGCCTCGCGCCGCCCTCTTGGGTGGCGTGATGAGCCTGACGGGGACACCCTTCTTCGTGACGGCGATCGTGCTCACCGCGATCGCCGTCATCCTGCCGCTGGCCCTGTGGAGCAAGGTCCGCGGCCCCGCCGCCGTGCGGGTGGCGACCCGTGCGCTGATGGTGGTGTTCGCCCAGGTCACCGCCGTCGCCGTGGTGTTCGTCGCCGTGAACCGGGCCGAGAACTTCTACGCCTCCTGGGGCGACCTGCTCGGCACCGGCAAGTACGTCCAGGCCGCCCCCGACCTCGGCCCCGACGGACTCGGCGGGAAGAAGGCCGAGGAGGTCAAGCAGGCCCCGAAGGTGCACCAGGACTTCCAGCCGGTCGAGGGCCTCGGCGGGCGGGTCAGGAAGACCGAACTCGACGGGAAGATATCCGGGGTCAAGGGCGACGTCATGGTGTGGCTGCCGCCGCAGTACGACGAACCCGCCTACAAGGACAAGAAGTTCCCGGTGGTCGAGCTGATCCCGGGCATCCCCGGCACCGGCAAGTCCTGGTTCCAGGGGCTCCACGCGCACGAGGTGCTCGAACCGCTCATGAAGAGCGGCAAGGTGCAGCCGTTCATCCTCGTCTCGCCCCGCGCCATGCTCGTCGGCAACGGCGACACCGGCTGCGCCAACATCCCCGGCAAGGTCAACGCCGACAGCTGGTTCAGCGTCGACGTCCGCAAGATGGTCACCGACAACTTCCGGACCTCGCCGGACCCCAGGCACTGGGGCGTGGCCGGGTACTCGGCGGGCGCCTACTGCGCCGCCAAGCTCGCGATCGCCCACCCCGACCGCTACAGCGCGGCCGTCTCGCTGTCCGGCTACAACGACCCGGGCCAGGAGCCCTCCTCGCTGGTCGCCCAGGACCCGGAGCTGCGCCGTACGCACAACCTGAAGGCCGTGCTCCAGGCCGCGCACACACCGCCGGCGGTCTCCCTGTGGATGTCGGGGGCCGAACAGGACGGCTACCTGTCCGGCCTGGACCTCAAGGGACTGGCGAAGGCGCCCACCGTGGTGCACGCGGAGAAGGTGGTCGGCGGCCACAACCTCGAAGCGTGGTCCAAGCAGCTGCCGCAGACGTTCGGCTGGCTGAGCGGAGTGGTCAAGGCGCCGTAGCGGCCCTACGCGGGGCGGGAGGCACCCGCCCACGGCATCGAGTCGACCGGGGCGATGCGGACCGTGGACCCGGGGCGCGGGGCGTGGATCATCTGGCCGTTGCCGATGTAGAGCCCGACATGGGTCACCCCGGAGTAGAAGAACACCAGGTCGCCGGGGGCCAGCTGGTCGCGCGGGACCCGCTGTCCGGCGTTGATCTGGGTGTAGGTGGTGCGGGGGAGGGAGACCCCGGCCGAGCGCCAGGCCGCCTGGGTCAGCCCCGAGCAGTCGAAGGAGCCCGGGCCCGTCGCGCCCCACACGTACGGCTTCCCGATGGCCCCGTACGCGAAGGCCACGGCCCGGGCCGCGCGCGAACCGTCGGAGGGCCGGGGCGGGGTCGGGGTCGTGGTCGCGGTGTGCGGCCCGGCGGGGGCGGCGCCGGCCGACTGGGCCTCGTACGCGGCGCGCTCCTCGGCGGTGAGCCGGGCCAGCAGCTGCCTGGCCGTGGCGAGCTTGCCCTCGACCTCGGCCTTGCGTTCGGCGAGTTCGTCCCGCCGCTCCCGGAGGTCGGCGAGGCGGCCGGCGGCCTGCTCGCGGAGCTTGCCCACCTCGTCGAGGCGGCGGCGCACCGTGCTGATCCCGGTGGCGCTGCGCTCCTGGGCGCGGGTGATGAACGCCGTCTGTGACAGGTACTCCTGCGGGTCGGCGGCCAGTGCGAGCTGCACGGCGGTGCCGAGGGAGCCGCTGCGGTACTGGCCTGCCGCGAGCGAACCCAGCGCGTTGCGCGCGGCGTTCAGCTGGTCCGTCTTGCGGGCGGTCTCGTCGCGCAGGCCGTTCAGCGCCCGCTCGGCCTCGTCGGCCCTCTCCTTCGCCCCGTTGTACCGCTCGGTCGCCGCCTCGGCCTCCTCGTAGAGCCGGTCCACCTCGGCCTTGACCTGGGAGGGGGTCGGCTGGGGGGCGGCCTGGGAGGTGCCTTCGAAGGCGGTGGCGGTGGCAGCGCCCGCGAGGGCCAGGGTGGCGGCGGTCGTCCGTACCGTTCCGCCGGAGAGCGGGCGCTGCCTGGGCTTTCGATGACTGGCCACGAGGGCCTCACGTCCTTCCCCTGTCGGCTGGGTCCTGGGGGAGGACGCTAAACCTGGAAGTTACGGGCCGATGACGGGATGACCCGAAGTGACCGGATGTGGTGGATCGCTTCTGGTCAGTGCCAGAGAACGGCGATAAAGATGTTGATCACGGTCAGTCCGCCGACCGCACCGAACAGCGCCTTCTCCACGCGCTCCTCGTCGCGCTTCACGTAGACGAGGGCGAGGATCACGAAGAGGACCGCCAGCTTCACGCCGATCTTGACGTGGTTGAGCGGGCCGCCGTCCATCTCGCGGAAGCCGACCAGCAGTACGCCGGTGACGAGCATGGTGAGCGCGCCGTGCAGCATGGCCGGCACGAAGCGCGCGGTGCCCGCGCCCATCGCCTTCATCTGGGTGAGGAAGCCTCCGAGGAGCGAGGCTATTCCGATGATGTGCAGGCCGACGAAGGCGTTGATGAGTACGTCCATGGCGTCGAGCGTACGGGGTGGCCCTTCCCGCAATTCGCTCAGGCGGGCGAATGCGACGCCGCCGCGGCGGGCGTGCCGTCAGCCGAAGAACCGGGTCAGTTCGGCGGTCACGAACTCCGGCCGCTCCTCCGCCAGATAGTGGCCGCTGCCGTCGACGCGGACGACCCGGGTGTCGGTGCCGAGCGCCGGGACCGCGGCGAGCAGCTGTTCGTAGTTGCTGTGTTCGCCGCCGAGGGCGAGCAGCGGCGCGGTCACGGGGGCGTAGCCGGCGAGGTCGGCGATGTCCTGGTGGAAGGTGCGGTACCAGGCGTTGCCCGCGCGGATCGCGTCCGGGGAGTCGTACGCCCGGGCGTACACGGCGCGGGAACGGACGTCGATCGAGGTCCGGTCGACGGCCATGTCCGACAGCAGCCGGTCCAGCAGGAGGTGGAAGCGGCCCGCCAGGAGCTGCTCGGGCAGACCCTCGACCTGGTTGAAGGCGAACCACCACAGGTGGCGCAGGCCGGACCGGGGGAGCAGCGGCATCCGCGCCCACCCCTCCTCCGGGTGCGAGACGTCGAGCAGGGCGATGCGGCGGGTGGCTCCGGGATGGTTCGCGGCGAAGGCGTAGGCCACCATCGCGCCGATGTCGTGGCCGGCGAGGTGCGCGGATCCGATGGAGAGGTGGTCGAGGAGGGCGCGGACGTCGGCGGCCAGCGTCTTCTTGTCGTACCCCTCCTCCGGCTTGGCGGAGCCGCCCATGCCGCGCAGGTCGACGGCGATCACCCGGTAGCGGCGGGCGAGCGCGGGCATCACCTTGTTCCACTGCCACCAGGTCTGCGGCCAGCCGCCGAGGAGGACGAGCGGCTCGCCGGAGCCGCCTTCCACGTAGTGCAGGCGGGTGCCGTTGACCTCGGCGTGGCGGCTGGTGAAGGCGCCGTCGAGGGAGGCGGCGAGCGAGGCGTCGCCGAGGGCGTCGTCGGTGGCGTCTTCGAGGTTGCCTTTGAGGGTGCCTTCGAGGGCGGCGGTGGTGGTGGGCTCGGTGGTGGGCATGGGGGTGTCCTCACGTCGACATGGCCGTACGAAGATTTCGTACGGTCATGACAGTACGAGATCTTCGAACGGTCTGGCAATGTCCGTACGAGATCTGCGTACAGTGGGGGCATGCCCGCTGAGCCGAGCCACCCCGCCGCCGACCGCATCGACCTGACCGGGGTCCTGGCGGCACTCGGGCACCCCGTCCGGCTGGAGATCGTCCGCAAGCTGGCCTCCGGTGAGGAGGCGTTCTGCGGCGAGGTCGTCCCGGACCTGCCCCGGTCGAGCGTCACGCACCACCTCAAGACGCTGCGCGAGAGCGGAGTGATCTGCCAGCGGCCGCGCGGGCGCAGGCTCTACCTGGCCCTGCGCCGCGACGACCTGGACCGGTGCTTCCCCGGTCTCCTGGAACTCGTGCTCGGCTGTCGGTCCCGACCCCTAGACTCGGAATGCGATGAGCAGCCTCTTTGACGACAGCTTCCTGGCCGACCTCACTCCCTCCGACGAGGTCCCGCCGCCGCCCGAGGACCACGCCCCCGAGCCGGGCGCGGACGACCTCTTCGGGGGCAGGTTCGACGTGCCCATGACGGGGGAGGCGTACTACCGGGACGGCGCCCCCAGGCCCGTCATCGACCCGGCGACGCTCCTGGACGGGCTGAACGAGCAGCAGGCCGCCGCCGTCGTGCACGCGGGCTCCCCGCTGCTCATCGTGGCCGGCGCCGGTTCCGGGAAGACCCGTGTGCTCACGCACCGCATCGGGCACCTGCTGTCCGCGCGGGGCGTCCACCCCGGCCAGATCCTGGCGATCACCTTCACCAACAAGGCCGCCGGCGAGATGAAGGAGCGCGTCGAGGGCCTGGTCGGCCCGCGCGCGAACGCCATGTGGGTCTCCACCTTCCACAGCGCGTGCGTGCGCATCCTGCGCCGCGAGTCCAAGCGGCTCGGCTTCACCTCGTCGTTCTCGATCTACGACGCCGCTGACTCGAAGCGCCTGATGGCGCTCGTCTGCCGCGACCTGGACCTGGACCCGAAGAAGTTCCCGCCCAAGGCCTTCAACGCCAAGATCTCCAACCTGAAGAACGAGCTGATCGACGAAGAGGCCTTCGCCGACCAGGCAGCGGACGGTTTCGAGAAGACCCTGGCCCAGGCCTACGCGATGTACCAGGGCCGGCTGCGCGAGGCCAACGCCCTCGACTTCGACGACATCATCATGACCACGGTCCACCTGCTCCAGGCCTTCCCGGACGTGGCCGAGCACTACCGGCGCCGCTTCCGCCACGTCCTGGTCGACGAGTACCAGGACACCAACCACGCCCAGTACACGCTCGTGCGCGAGCTGGTCGGCACCGGCTACCCGGACCTGCCGCCGGCCGAGCTCTGCGTGGTGGGTGACGCCGACCAGTCGATCTACGCCTTCCGCGGCGCGACCATCCGCAACATCCTCCAGTTCGAAGAGGACTACAAGGACGCGACGACGATCCTGCTGGAGCAGAACTACCGCTCCACGCAGACGATCCTCTCCGCCGCCAACGCCGTCATCGAGCGCAACGAGAACCGCCGCGCGAAGAACCTGTGGACCCAGGCCGGCACCGGCGCGGTCATCACCGGCTACGTCGCGGACACCGAGCACGACGAGGCCCAGTTCGTCGCCGACGAGATCGACCGGCTGACGGACGCCGGGGACGCCAAGGCGGGCGACGTCGCGATCTTCTACCGGACCAACGCCCAGTCGCGCGTGTTCGAGGAGATCTTCATCCGCGTCGGACTGCCCTACAAGGTCGTCGGCGGCGTCCGGTTCTACGAGCGCAAGGAGGTCCGCGACGTCCTCGCCTACCTGCGCGTCCTCGCGAATCCCGAGGACAACGTCCCGCTGCGCCGCATCCTGAACGTGCCCAAGCGCGGCATCGGCGAGCGCGCCGAGGCGATGATCGACGCCCTCGCGATGCGCGAGAAGATCACCTTCCCGCAGGCGCTGCGGCGCGTGGACGAGGCCTTCGGCATGGCCGCGCGCTCGACGAACGCGGTCAAGCGGTTCAACGTCCTGATGGAGGAGCTCCGCACCGTCGTCGACTCCGGCGCAGGGCCCGCCGTCGTCCTGGAGGCGGTGCTGGAGCGCACCGGTTACCTCGCCGAGCTCCAGGCCTCGACCGACCCGCAGGACGAGACGCGCATCGAGAACCTGCAGGAACTGGCGGCCGTGGCGCTCGAGTTCGAGCAGGCCCGGGAGGCCGCGGCCACCGAGGCGGCCGAGACCGGAGCCCCGGCCCCCGGCCCGGGCACCCTCGCCGAGTTCCTGGAGCAGGTCGCGCTCGTCGCCGACTCCGACCAGATCCCGGACGAGGACACCGACGGCACGGGCGTCATCACGCTGATGACCCTGCACACGGCCAAGGGCCTGGAGTTCCCGGTGGTCTTCCTGACCGGCATGGAGGACGGGGTCTTCCCGCACATGCGCGCGCTCGGCCAGACCAAGGAGCTGGAGGAGGAGCGCCGGCTCGCCTACGTCGGCATCACGCGCGCCCGCGAGCGGCTGTACCTCACGAGGTCGAGCATGCGCAGCGCCTGGGGCACGCCCTCGTACAACCCTCCGTCGCGGTTCCTGGAGGAGATCCCGGCGCAGTACCTGCAGTGGAAGCGCACGGGCGCCGCGCAGAAGCCGGCCGGCCCGATGCGCGGCGCGAGCGGCGGCAAGGCCTCGTTCGGCACTTCGCCGGAGTCGTTCCTGTCCTCGTCGCGTACGAAGTCGGGCCCGTCGGGGTTCGCGACGCGCCGGGCCGCGGACAAGCCGGTCATCGCGCTGGCGGTCGGGGACCGGGTCACGCACGACCAGTTCGGGCTCGGCACCGTCATGGAGGTCAAGGGCGCGGGTTCGGACGCGCAGGCCACCATCGACTTCGGGGACGACAAGCCGAAGCGGCTGCTCCTGCGCTACGCGCCGGTGCAGAAGCTGTAGCGGCTGCGGCTGCGGCTGCGGCTGCTGCTGCTGCGGCTGCGGGCCCGGGGGCCTGGGAGGCTCTTCCTCAGCGGGGGTCCAGGCCGTGGCTGCGGAGCCACGGCAGGGGGTCGATCGCGCTGCCGCCGCCGGGCCGTACCTCGAAGTGGAGGTGCGGGCCGGTGGAGTTGCCGGAATTGCCGGAGTACGCGATGACGTCGCCCGCCTTGACCTTGCCGGACCGGATCTTGGTGCTGCTGAGGTGGCAGTACCAGGTCTCGGTGCCGTCGGGCGAGGTCACTATCGCCATGTTGCCGTAGGCGCTGTTCCACTGGGTGCGCACGGTGCCGTCGGTGGCGGCCATGACCGGTGTCCCGTAGGAGACCGGGAAGTCGATGCCCGTGTGCACGGACATCCACATGCCGCCGGCCTGCCCGAAGCTGGCGCTGAGGCCGTGCTGCGCGACGGGGATGGCGAACTTGGGGCGGGCCGCCTCCTTGGCCGCCTCCTCCTCGGCCTTCTTCTTCTTTTCCTCTTCCTGACGCAGGCGCAGGTCGATGCGCTCCTGCGTGCGGCTCGCGCGGTCCGCGAAGTCACCCGCGTCGGCGCTGAGCGCCGTCAGCTGGGTGTCGAGTTTGGTGTTCGCCGCGACCGGCTTCACGGAGGCCGGGTCCGGCGCGGCCATCGTCGTGGTGTCGTCGGAGGGCTTGTCGGCACCGGTGAGGCCGCCGACGGAGGCGGCCGCGATGCCCGCGACGCCCATCACGCAGGCGGAGGGCACGGCCACGGTCAGCAGGGCGGAACGCTTCGCCGGGGTCCGGCGACGGCCGCTGCCCGCCTTGGTGTTGGCGCCGCCCTTGCCCTTGGGGGCGTTGCGGCGCGCGGCACGCGTGCCGGGGGTCGCCGGCATGGCCTGGGTGGGCAGGTCGTGCACCTGGTGCACGTCGGGAATCTCGTATTCCTCGTACGCCTCGTACGCCTCGAGGTCGCCCAGCGCGTCGAGCGTCTCCGGTGCCCCGGACGCTTCGTCGAGCACCACGTCGTCGGCCACCGCGGCGGCGGGGACGGGCTCGAAGACGGAGGTCTCGGCGTAGGGGTCGGGCTCGGTGGCGACCGGGACGGAGGAGGCCTCGTAGGCATAGCCGACGGTGGTCGCCTCGTACGCGTACTCCTGCTGCGCGGGCTGCTGGTGTCCGGCGTAGGAGGAGTAGTCCGCGGCGCCCGTGGCCCCCGGGGCGTCGGTGCCGGCGGTGTTCCAGGCGGTGGCGTCGTAGGCGCCGGTCTCGGTGCCGTAGCCCGGCATCGCCCAGTGGCCGGTCTGCTCGGCGGAGGTGTCGTAGCCGAACGAAGGCGCCGCCTGGTAACCGGAGAAGTCCGTGCTCGCCGCGTTCCAGGCGGTCGTGTCCCACTGCCCCGTGTCCGCGGGCGCGGTCTGCGAGGGAATGGTGGACAGATAAGCGTCCTGGGAGGTCCACGCCGTGGTGTCGTACGCGCCGGTCTCATAGGAGCCGTATGCCGCGTAGTTGACCCCTTGTCCCTGCGTTTCATAGGAGACGTAGGTCGAGTCACCAGCGAAAGTGGTGGTGCCGAGGCCGTCATACCCGAGATCCGGGTACTGGCCCGACGAGGGGCGGTCGTTCACCAACTTCTCTTTCGCCTCGGCAGTGGGGGCCTGGGTGGCCGGTGGAACGAGATCCACCGGAGGAGAGCAGTGGCGTGACTGTACCCGGCGGTTACTGGCATCGACAATCTTCGGAGGGTTTCCGCTTCACCGGAACCGGGCATTCGGCCGCCTTTCGGTCGCCGAAAGACGCACCCTTGGCCTTGAGTTCGAAATCCGTTCGACTTGAGGCCGTCCGACGGCTACGCGACCGAAGCGGCTCCGGAACCCGCGACGGCCGTCGGGCCGGGGCCGTCGAGGGCCCGCCGGACCGCGGCGATCACGGTGGGGTGCGCGGGCAGCGCGAGGTGCCCGATGCCGGTGACCTCCACGTTCTCCACGAGAAGATCGGGATGCTCGATCCGGGCCGCCCCGACGGGAGCCATCAGTGCGTCGAACTCGCTCCAGAACGCGACGCACCGAGTGGCGCAGCCGGGCGCGGGCAGGGCCAGTTCGGCCAGCACCTCGGAGTCGGGCCGCATCTGCCGCACCAGCGGGTGCGCGTCCATGAAGGGGGCGACCGCGGTGCCGGCGTGCGGGGTGCCGAGCGTGACGAGCGTGCGGACGCGGACGTCGCCGCCGAGGCGCTGGACGTAGTACCGGCCGACCAGCCCGCCCAGGCTGTGCCCCACGATCTCCACCCGGTCCTGCCCGGTGCGCGCGCACAGTTCCTCCACGCGCCGGGCGAGGTGGCGGGCCGTGACGCGGAGGTCGCGGGTGAAGGGTGAGTAGTTGTACGCCTCCACGTGCCGCAGGCCGCCCGACCCGAGGGCGCGGCGCAGCAGGAGGAAGACGGAGCGGTTGTCGGTGAAGCCGTGGAGGAGGAGCACGGGCGGCCGCGCCGAAGCCGGTTCGGGGACGGTCTTCTCCTGGCGCACTCCGGCGGGATAGAGGAGGAGGCGCCCGCCGAGCACGACCACCTCCAGCGCGCCGGCCCGCAGCGCGGCACCGGACGTGGGTATCGACACGGGTATGGACAGCCCCATCGCGGCCTCCCCTGGCCTCCCCTGAGCCTCTGGGACCGCGGCCGGGAGCGCCACCGTGCCGTGCGGCTGGCGGCACGGTGGCGCAATGCCGTCCCACGTGTGATTTCCCCCTCGTGGTTGACCGTGAAACGGTGGCGTGCGCGATGCTGTACTTAACGTTCGTTCACTCGGGAGGCAGTGCGATGGGTGTGACCGGTCCGATCCGTGTGGTGGTGGCCAAGCCGGGTCTCGACGGCCACGACCGCGGGGCCAAGGTGATCGCGCGGGCGCTGCGGGACGCCGGCATGGAGGTCATCTACACGGGCCTGCACCAGACGCCCGAGCAGATCGTGGACACCGCGATCCAGGAGGACGCCGACGCGATCGGCCTGTCGATCCTCTCCGGCGCCCACAACACGCTGTTCGCGCGCGTCCTCGAACTCCTCAAGGAGCGCGACGCGGAGGACATCAAGGTCTTCGGCGGCGGCATCATCCCGGAAGCGGACATCGCTCCGCTGAAGGACAAGGGCGTGGCCGAAATCTTCACCCCTGGCGCGACGACGACGGCCATCGTCGACTGGGTCCGCGCCCACGTCCGCCAGTAGCCTCGGGCCGGCCGCCGTCGGGGCGTCCGTGCAGCGCCGTGGCCGGGCGCGCTGCCCCCGAACCTCCGCGCCTCGATCGCCGACGGGGCTGGACCGCCCTGCGGGCAATCCAGTCCGCGCCTGGCGGACGGGCGGGGGAAATTCCAGCCCCTCCGGCGTTTGAGGAGCGGGGTCCGGGGCGGAGCCCCGGGTCTTTGAGCCGGCACCGGTCCGCCCCCGGGAACCACCCGGGAGGGATCAGGCCGGGGCCAGCTCGGCCAGCATGGCGGCACGCAGCCGCAGCGTGGCCACCAGCCGCTGGAACGCCTCGGCCCAGTACGCCGCAGCCCCCGGCACCGCATCCTCCGGCTCCGCCACGGCCGCGGTCAGCGTCTCCAGCCGCAGGGCCTCCGCGGGATCGAGGCAGCGCTCGGCGAGCCCCATCACCCCGCTGAAGCTCCACGGATAGCTGCCCGCTTCCCTGGCTGTGTCCAGCGCGTCCACGACCGCCCGCCCCAGCGCGCCCGCCCACGGCACCACGCACACCCCGAGCAGCTGGAAAGCTTCCGAGAGCCCGTGGGCGCGTATGAACTCCGCGACCCAGTCCGCCCGTTCCCCGTCCGGCAGGACCGACAGCAGCTTCGCGCGCTCCGCCAGCGAGGCCGTACCGGGGCCGGCGGCGGGCGGCGCGGACGGCGCGCCGAGCAGGGCCCGCGACCACTCCGGGTCACGCTGGCGCACCGCCGCCCGGCACCACGCCGCGTGCAGCTCCTCCGTCCAGCCCTCGCCCTCGGCGACCGGCATCGCCACCGTCTCCGCCGGACCGAGGCCCCCGAACCGTTCCCGCCAGCAGGACAGCGGCGCCGCCTCCACCAGCTGGCCGAGCCACCACGCCCGCTCTCCGCGCCCGGCGGGCGGCCGCTTGACCACCCCGTCGCGCAGCATCCCCGCATCGCACTCGGCCGGCGGGGTCACCCCCTCGGGACCCACGCAGGCCAGCGCGCGCTCCGCCATCCGCCCCGCCAGTGCCGAGTGCGGGAGCGCCGAGAGCAGTTCGGCGGCCGTTGCGCGGACATTGCGGCTGCGGTCGCCGAGCGCCGCCTCCAGGAACGGCTCGTCCTCGTCGGACAGTCCCACCCGCAGCGAGTCGAGGAACATCAGCCGGTCCTCGGCCCGTTCGGTGCTCCAGGTCGACGACAGCAGCCGGCGTGCCGCCGCCGCGTCGGCCTCCCGTACCGCGCCCAGCAGTGCCACGCGCTCCGCGAACAGCCCCTCCTGCCACAGCCGTTCCACCCCCGCCCGGTCCGACGGATCCGGCAGTTCGCCGGCCCCGCCGGTCCCGCCCCGCAGGGCGAACCGCCAGTCGGGATTCAGCCGGGCCAGCCACAGCCCCCGCACCCCGGCCAGGGCCAGGGCGTGGGGCCGCAGGTCCGTGCGGGCCCGGGCCGCGTCCAGCAGCGCGGGCAGCAGCGCGGCCGGTGAGCGGTAGCCGTGCCGCCGGGCGGCGGCCAGCCACTGGGGGAGCAGCTCCGTCAGATCCGGGGCGGCCCCCCGCCGCCCCCCGCCGCCCGCCGCGCCCGAGCGGCCGGCCAGCAGCTGCGCGAGCCGCCGCCGGGCCGCCTCGGGAGGTGCCGGACGCGGGTCGTGCGGCGCGGCCCCCGGGCGCGGTCCCGCCTCGGCCGGCCGCAGCCCGGCCCGGCGGCGTACGGCATGCACGGCCGCCGCGTCCAGCAGCGCTTGCGGTGAACCGGCCGGGCCCCCGCCCCGGCGCCGGTCGGTGCCCAGCAGGGCGGCCCCGACCAGCTCCTCCCACTCCCCGTACCCCTCGTCGGCCCTGTCCATCGCGCCCCTCCCTCTTCCCTCTTCGGCTTCCCGCCGCGTGTCCTGCGCTCCGGTCCCGCCCCCTCCGCGGGACCGGAGCGGCTCGTGCCCCCGTCGGATCCGGCCGTTCGGCCGGCCGTGCTCAGCTGGCGTGGTTGTCGTTCATGCAAGCCCCCCGGCTCCTCGTCACCTCGCGCCGGCGCCCCCGCGCCGCCGCGTCCTTCCCGTAGCCCTTGAAAGAGGACACAGAACCCCCCAGGCCCCCAGTGATCCGTCTATTTGTCCGGCCCGCTCAGGCCAGGGCGACGGGCTCGGGTGAGCCCGGCTGCCAGGCCGTCAGCGGGGTGAAGCCCCGGTGGCCGCATTCGCCGAACACCGTCACCGGGCCCCCGCCCGACAGTGCGGCCAGCTGCCACAGGCCCCCGCGCGAGCGGCTGCCCGCCCCCGTGAGGGGCACCGGCAGCGCGCAGGTGCCCTCCGCATCCGCCAGTTGCCAGCCCAGCTCTCCCGGTATCGGGACCACCGGACCCAGCACCACCGGCCAGGACTCCAGCCACGGGTCGTCCCGCAGCGCCGCCCCGTACGCCTCCAGTGCCGCCCCCGTACTCATGCCGGCCGGAACCTCCGGGCACGGCACGGCCGCCGCGAACCTCTCCCCGAGGTCCCCCCGCAGCCCCGCCGACCCGGGCCGGAAGCGGATCTCCGCCTCCAGCACCAGCCCCACCGGCAGGGCCAGCCCCGGTGGCCGCCCGGGCGGTCCGAAGTCCAGCACCATGGCGGGCCGCCCGCTCCCCGTCCCGCGCAGCCATATCCGGCGGGTGGTGAGCCGGCCGTCCGGCGACACCGAGTCGTACTGCGCCAGCACCAGCCAGCGGTCCCGTACGGCCTCCCCCTCCCCGGAGGCCGGCAGTCCCACCCGGCTGCGCACCGTCGCGGCCAACTGATCCGGCAGCCCGGCCACCCCGAGCCAGGCGCGGTCCAGCAGGTGCAGCAGCGCCGCCTCCTCCAGCATCCGGGCGGGCCAGCCGGGCCCGCAACTGGGTATCGTCCCCAACTCCCGGACCCGCCCCGCCAGTCCGGGAGCCTGGGCGTCCACCATCCGGGCCGCCGTCTCCTCCCACGCCCCGTAACCGGCCTGCTCCTGGCCCGCGAGGCCCCCGCGCAGCAGGTCCGCCAGCCGCTGCTCCAGCTCGGCGACTCCCGCGCCGATCCGGGCGGCCCGCCGCTCCGCCCGCTTCCGCGCCCCCTCCGCGTCCACCGGACCACCCGCCCCGGTGGCGGGGCGCGCGGCCTTCGCCGCCCGGTCGGCCAGCCACTGGGCGGCCCACTCCGGCGCCTCCCCGGGCTCGCCCACCCCCTCGGCCGACCAGAGCAGCAGCAGCCCCAGCGCGTGCTTGCACGGGAACTTCCGGCTGGGACACGAGCACTTGTACGCGGGTCCCGTCAGGTCCACGACCGTCCGGTACGGCTTGCTCCCGCTGCCCTTGCACAACCCCCACACAGAACCGGAAGCGGAACCTCCGATCTGCGACCACGGCCCCGCCCCGCCGAGTCTGCTTCCCGCCTTGCGTGAGGCATCGTCAGGAGCCAGAGCCAGTACCTGTTCCGCCGTCCAGCGGACCCCCTGCTCAGTCATGGGAACAACCGTAGAGACCGCCACTGACAATCGCTCTGACCTGCAACGACGCTTCGGGCAAAGCCCGTTGTCAGTGGTGTGGTGCACCGTGGATCCAGCAGTCGGGAGCGGCTGCCGAGCATTGGAGGGGGACCATGACCGAGCACGAGGACACCCGCGGGGCCGAGGCGCTGCGACCGCACGCAGAAGACGCCTTCGCACACGAACTGAAAGCCCTGGCAGCCGTCGACGACCGGCCCCGCCCGGCCCGCTGGAAGCTCTCCCCGTGGGCCGTCGCCACCTACCTGCAGGGCGGCACGCTCGACGACGGCACGGTCATCACGCCCAAGTACGTGGGGCCCCGCCGGATCGTCGAAGTCGCCGTCACCACCCTCGCGACCGACCGCGCCCTGCTCCTGCTCGGCGTGCCCGGCACCGCGAAGACCTGGGTGTCGGAGCACCTCGCCGCCGCCGTCAGCGGGGACTCCACCCTCCTCGTCCAGGGCACCGCCGGCACCCCCGAGGAGGCCATCCGGTACGGCTGGAACTACGCCCGCCTCCTGGCCCACGGCCCCAGCCGCGAAGCGCTCGTCCCCAGCCCCGTCATGCGCGCCATGGCCGAGGGCATGACCGCCCGCGTCGAGGAGCTCACCCGCATCCCCGCCGACGTCCAGGACACCCTCATCACCGTCCTGTCCGAGAAGACCCTCCCGATACCGGAGCTCGGCGAGGAGGTGCAGGCCGTGCGCGGGTTCAACCTCATCGCCACCGCCAACGACCGCGACCGCGGGGTCAACGAGCTCTCCAGCGCGCTGCGCCGCCGCTTCAACACCGTGGTCCTGCCGCTGCCCGCCACGGCCGACGCCGAGGTCGACATCGTCGCCCGCCGCGTCGACCAGATGGGCCGCGCCCTCGACCTGTCGGCCGCTCCCGAGGGCCTCGAGGAGATCCGCCGCGTCGTCACCGTCTTCCGCGAGCTGCGCGACGGCGTCACCGGCGACGGCCGCACCAAGGTGAAGTCCCCCAGCGGCACCCTGTCCACCGCCGAGGCCATCTCCGTCGTCACCGGCGGCCTGGCCCTCGCCGCCCACTTCGGGGACGGCGTGCTGCGCCCCTCCGACGTGGCCGCGGGGATCCTCGGTGCCGTCGTCCGCGACCCGGCCGCCGACAAGGTCGTCTGGCAGGAGTACCTGGAGGCGGTGGTCCGTGAGCGCGACGGCTGGAAGGACTTCTACCGGGCCTGCCGGGAGGTGACGGTATGAGCCCGAGCCCGAAGGGCCCCCTGCTGCTGGGGGTGCGGCACCACGGGCCGGGATCGGCCCGCGCGGTGCGGGCCGCCCTGGAGGCGGCCCGGCCGGCGGCCGTCCTGATCGAGGGCCCGCCCGAGGGGGACGCACTGCTGGGCCTCGCCGCCGACCCGGGCATGAGGCCGCCCGTGGCACTGCTCGCGCACGCCGCGGACGACCCCGGCCGGGCCGCGTTCTGGCCGCTGGCCGAGTTCTCCCCGGAGTGGGTCGCCATCCGCTGGGCGCAGGAGGCCGGTGTACCGGTGCGGTTCATGGACCTGCCGGCCGCGCACTCGCTGGCGCGCCCGGAGGCGGAAGGGGAAGGGGAGGAGCCGGAGCCGTCCGTGCGGGTGGACCCCTTGGCCGTGCTGGCCGAAACCGCCGGGTACGACGACCCCGAGCGCTGGTGGGAGGACGTCGTCGAACACCGGGGTGCCGAGGAGTCCGACGCCCTGGGCGCGTTCGAGGCGCTCGGCGAGGCCATGGGAGCCCTGCGCGAGGCCTACGGCGACGAGGGCCACGGCGGGGACCTGCGGCGCGAGGCCTGGATGCGCCAGCGGATGCGGGCCGCCCGCCGCGAGTTCGGTGACGAGTACGCCGTGGTGTGCGGGGCCTGGCACGTCCCGGCGCTGCGGGCGAAGACCACCGTCGCCGCGGACCGGGCGCTGCTCGCGGGACTGCCCAAGGCCAAGGTGGAGACCACCTGGGTGCCGTGGACGCACCGCAGGCTCGCCCGGGCCGGCGGGTACGGAGCGGGCATCACCTCGCCCGGCTGGTACGCACACCTCTTTGCGGCCCGGGACCGGCCCGTGGAGCGGTGGCTGACCAAGGTCGCCGGTCTGCTGAGGGAGGAGGACAGGCAGGTCTCGTCGGCGCACGTGATCGAGGCGGTCCGGCTGGCGGAGACGCTGGCCGCACTGCGGGGGAGACCGCTGCCCGGCCTGACGGAGACGCTGGAGGCCGTCCGGGCGGTGATGTGCGACGGCTCCGACGTGCCGCTCGCGCTCGTCGAGGACCGCCTGGTCGTCGGCGACGTGCTCGGTGAGGTCCCCGACGGGGCTCCCGTCGTACCGCTGCAGCGCGACCTGACCCGGCAGCAGCGCTCGCTGCGGCTCAAGGCCGAGGCGGGCGAACGCGAGCTGGAACTGGACCTCCGCAAGGAGACCGACGGCGCGAAGTCGCTGCTGCTGCACCGGCTGCGGCTGCTCGGGATCGCCTGGGGCAGACCGGTCGCCTCCCGGAGCAGCACCGGGACCTTCCGCGAGACCTGGCGGCTGCGCTGGGAGCCGGAGCTGTCGGTGCGGGTCGCGGAGGCCGGCATATGGGGCACCACCGTCCTGGCCGCGGCTACGGCCAAGGCCGAGGCGGAGGCGGCCGCGGCGGAGGAGCTCGGGGAGGTCACGGCGCTCGCCGAGCAGTGCCTGCTGGCCGGGCTGTCCGAGGCGCTGCCCGCGGTGCTGCGGGCCCTGGCGGACCGGGCCGCACTGGACACCGATGTGGCCCGGCTCGCCAAGGCCCTGCCGGCGCTGGCCCGCTCACTGAGGTACGGGGACGTCCGGGGCACCGACGCGGCGGCCCTCGCCACGGTGGCGACCGGCCTCGCGGAACGGATATGCGTGGCCCTCCCGTCGGCGTGCGCGGCCGGACTGGACGCGGACGCGGCGGCTGAGCTGCGGGGCCACGTGGACGGGGTGCACGGCGCGGTGGGGCTGCTGGCGGACGCGGAAGAGGGGCTGCGCGAGCGCTGGTCCGAGGTGCTGCGGAAGCTGGCCGCGCGGGAGGCGGTGCCCGGCGTGATCCGCGGCCGGGCGGCCCGGCTGCTGCTCGACGAGGGGCGGCTGCCGGCCCAGGAGACGGCCCGGCTGATGGGGCTCGCCCTGTCGCCGGCGGCCGACCCGGCCGACGCGGCGGGCTGGATCGAGGGCTTCGCGGGCGGCAGTTCGGGCGGCGGCACGCTGCTCGTCCACGACGAACGACTGCTGGGCCTGATCGACAGCTGGCTGGCCGGGGTCCCGGAGCGGGCGTTCACCGACGTACTGCCGCTGCTGCGGCGGACGTTCGGGGCGTACGAGCCGGGGGTGAAGAGGACGCTGGGCGAGCTGGTGCGGCGGGGGCCCGGCGGGGCCGCGGCGCCTGTGCCGGGCGCGGCTCCCGAGGGCTTCGCGCCCGAGCTGGACCCCGTCCGGGCGGATGCGGTGGTGGAGGTGGTGCGGATGCTGCTGGCCGGTGCGGTGGCGTGAGGCCGGGGGCGGTGCCGTTGCCGGGGGCGCCGCCCCCGGGACCCCCGCGCCTCAAACGCCGGCGGGGCCTGGATTTGCCCGGCGGGGCTGGACAGCGCGGCGGGCGTGGGGGAAGCCCGGAGAAGGGCCGCGGGTCACGTGCGGCCGCGATACGACGAGTGCAAGGGGGACGGACGGATGAGCAGGACGGGAAACCGGGTGGGGGCGCCGGTCGCGCAGGCCGATGGCGCCGCCGTGAAGGGGGCCGGTCCCGCCGGGGGCGAGAGGCTGCGGCGGTGGCGGATGGTGCTCGGTGGGGGTGAGGGCGACGGGACCGGGTGCGTGCTCGGCGGGCGCGACGCGGCGATGGACGCCGCGCTCGGTGCGCTGTACGGGGGCGGCGGGGGCCGGAAGGGGGCCGGGGAGCGGTCGGCCGGGCTCGGGGGGTCCGCGCCGAACGTGGCCCGCTGGCTCGGGGACATCCGTACGTACTTCCCGAGCTCGGTCGTCCAGGTCATGCAGCGCGACGCGATCGAACGGCTCGGCCTCTCCGCCCTGCTGCTGGAGCCGGAGATGCTGGAGGCCGTTGAGCCGGACGTCCACCTGGTCGGCACCCTGCTCTCGCTGAACAAGGCGATGCCCGAGACCACGAAGGAGACGGCGCGGGCCGTGGTCCGCAAGGTGGTCGAACAGCTGGAGAAGAAGCTCGCGGCGCGCACGCGGGCCACGCTCACCGGGGCCCTCGACCGGTCAGCCCGCATCAGCCGGCCCCGTCACCACGACATCGACTGGAACCGGACCATCCGGGCGAATCTGAAGAACTACCTGCCCGAGTACCGGACCGTGGTCCCCGAACGGCTCATCGGCTACGGCCGGGCGGCGCAATCGGTGAAGAAGGAGGTGATCCTCTGCATCGACCAGTCGGGTTCGATGGCGGCGTCCGTCGTCTACGCCTCCGTCTTCGGGGCGGTGCTGGCCTCCATGCGGTCGATCGCGACCCGGTTGGTCGTCTTCGACACCGCTGTGGTGGACCTGACCGACCAGCTCGACGACCCCGTGGACGTCCTCTTCGGGACCCAGCTCGGCGGCGGCACCGACATCAACCGGGCCCTGGCCTACTGCCAGTCGAAGATCACCCGGCCCGCCGACACCGTCGTCGTCCTGATCAGTGATCTCTACGAAGGCGGCATACGCAACGAAATGCTGAAGCGGGTCGCCGCGATGAAGGCGGCCGGGGTCGAGTTCGTCACTCTCCTCGCGCTCTCCGACGAGGGCGCCCCGGCCTACGACCACGAGCACGCCGCCGCCCTCGGCGCGCTCGGTGCCCCCGCCTTCGCCTGCACCCCCGACCTGTTCCCCGATGTCATGGCCGCGGCGCTGGAGAAGAGGCCCCTCCCCGTGCCGTGACGGGCCCGGACCGCGCCACCCTGTGAATCGGTAGATCGCACGAACTTCCAGTTCAACCGTGAGGCGATCTGTGAGAGGAATCACCGCTCAGGTGTGATCTGCGATTTAGGGACCTGTGTCCCACGGGGATAACCTGCGGGACGGACATGCCGCGTCCACGGTCACCGTGTGCGCCTTCCTAGTGACAGCGCCGTCACGTTGCCCTCCGCGGCACGCCCACGCAGATAGCAGACAAACCGCGAATCACTGCGAATCTTTGAAGACAAGGGACGGACGCGCGTGGACCTGTTCGAGTACCAGGCGAGGGACCTCTTCGCCAAGCACGGTGTACCGGTGCTGGCCGGTGAAGTCATCGACACGCCTGAGGCGGCTCGCGAGGCCACCGAGCGGCTGGGCGGCAAGTCGGTCGTCAAGGCGCAGGTGAAGGTCGGCGGCCGTGGCAAGGCCGGTGGCGTGAAGCTCGCCGCCACCCCGGACGAGGCCGTCGCCCGCGCGACGGACATCCTGGGCATGGACATCAAGGGCCACACGGTCCACAAGGTGATGATCGCCGAGACCGCTCCCGAGATCCTCGAGGAGTACTACGTCTCGTACCTGCTGGACCGCACCAACCGCACCTTCCTGGCCATGGCCTCGGTCGCGGGCGGCATGGACATCGAGCAGGTCGCCGAGGAGACCCCGGAGAAGCTCGCCAAGGTCCCGGTGAACGCCAACGAGGGCGTGACCATCGAGAAGGCCCGCGAGATCGTCGCCCTGGCGCAGTTCCCGGCCGAGGTCGCCGAGAAGGTCGCCGAGGTCCTCGTGACCCTGTGGAAGACCTTCATCGCCGAGGACGCGCTCCTCGTCGAGGTCAACCCGCTCGCGAAGGTCGCCTCCGGGGACGTCATCGCCCTCGACGGCAAGGTCTCGCTCGACGAGAACGCCGAGTTCCGCCAGCCGGGCCACGAGGAGTTCGTGGACCACGCGGCCGCGAACCCGCTGGAGGCCGCCGCCAAGGCGAAGAACCTCAACTACGTCAAGCTCGACGGTGAGGTCGGCATCATCGGCAACGGCGCGGGTCTCGTCATGAGCACCCTCGACGTCGTCGCCTACGCCGGTGAGAACCACGGCGGCGTCAAGCCCGCCAACTTCCTGGACATCGGCGGTGGCGCCTCCGCCGCCGTCATGGCCAACGGTCTCGAGATCATCCTCGGCGACCCGGACGTCAAGTCGGTCTTCGTCAACGTCTTCGGTGGCATCACCGCGTGCGACGAGGTCGCGAACGGCATCGTCCAGGCCCTTCAGCTGCTCAAGGACAAGGGCGAAGAGGTCACCAAGCCGCTCGTCGTCCGCCTCGACGGCAACAACGCCGAGCTGGGTCGCAAGATCCTCTCGGACGCCAACCACCCGCTGGTGCAGCGCGTGGACACCATGGACGGCGCGGCCGACAAGGCCGCCGAGCTCGCTGCGGCTGCGAAGTAAAGGGACGAGGTCACAGACTCACCATGGCTATCTTCCTCAATAAGGACAGCAAGGTCATCGTCCAGGGCATGACCGGTGCCACGGGCATGAAGCACACCAAGCTGATGCTGGCTGACGGCACCAACATCGTCGGCGGCGTGAACCCGCGCAAGGCCGGCACCACCGTCGACTTCGACGGCACCGAGGTCCCGGTCTTCGGCACCGTCGAAGAGGCGATGAAGGCGACGGGCGCCAACGTCTCCGTCCTCTTCGTGCCGCCGGCCTTCGCGAAGGCCGCCGTCGTCGAGGCGATCGACGCCGAAATCCCGCTGGCCGTCGTCATCACCGAGGGCATCGCGGTGCACGACTCCGCCGCCTTCTGGGCGTACGCGACCGCCAAGGGCAACAAGACCCGCATCATCGGCCCGAACTGCCCGGGCCTGATCACCCCCGGCCAGTCCAACGCCGGCATCATCCCGGGCGACATCACCAAGCCCGGCAAGATCGGTCTCGTGTCCAAGTCCGGCACGCTGACCTACCAGATGATGTACGAGCTGCGCGACATCGGCTTCACCTCCGCCGTCGGCATCGGTGGCGACCCGGTCATCGGCACCACGCACATCGACGCCCTGGAGGCCTTCGAGGCCGACCCGGAGACCGAGCTCATCGTCATGATCGGCGAGATCGGCGGCGACGCCGAGGAGCGTGCGGCGGACTTCATCGCGAAGAACGTCACCAAGCCGGTCGTCGGCTACGTCGCGGGCTTCACCGCCCCCGAGGGCAAGACCATGGGTCACGCCGGCGCCATCGTCTCCGGTTCTTCTGGCACCGCACAGGCCAAGAAGGAGGCCCTGGAGGCCGCGGGCGTGAAGGTCGGCAAGACGCCGACCGAGACGGCCAAGCTGGCGCGCGAGATCCTGAACGGCGCCAAGTAAGCAGTCGCCGTACGGACGCACGGGCGTGGGGGGGGGGGGGGGAGGGGGGGGGGGGGGGGGGGGGGGGGGGGGGGGGGGGGGGGGGGGGGGGGGGGGGGGGGGGGGGGGGGGGGGGGGGGGGGGGGGGGCGT